>JAPKYY010000129.1 GCA_026394095.1 Acidobacteriota bacterium
CTTACCACACCGATACCGCCACGCCCAGGGGGCGTCGAAATCGCAACTATGGTGTCGTTCAGATTCAAACAGTGTAGATTAGATTCAAACTCGCCTAGCGGTTACCACTGTTGTCGCCACCTGGACGCGGTCCGCGGTACCCACCGCCACCACCGCCGGGTCGACCACCACCACCGCCACCAGGACGTCCACCACCCGGACGACCGCCACCAAAGCCACCGCCGCCAGGACGGCCATCACGCCTCGGCCCACGATCTCCGCCACCACCAGGGCGACCACCACCCGGCCTGCCGCCAAAGCCGCCGGGTCGGCCACCACCAGGGCGACCTCCGCCAGAGCGGCCGCCACCACCGCGACGATCGCGCGGATCGCCAGCCGGTGGCGCAGGAGTTGCCATACCGGCGGGAATAATTACAACCTGACGTCCGCCGCCCACACCCACGCTCTCGCTGCGGATCTCGGTTTCCGGACGCAATGTCATGTGAATGATCCGGCGCTCACGGCTGCTCATCGGGCTGAAGAAGAACGGAGCCCCGCCACTCTTCACCTTGTCGGCAGCTGTCTGCGCGGCCAGTCGCAATTCCTCAATGCGCAGCAACCGGAATTCGCTAGCATCAAACACGATCAACGAATGGTCTTCATGCGGCAGGCGCAACATCTCCATCGTCAGATGTTCGAGGGCCAGCAACAGCTCGGCCTTATTCTGCAGCAGCAACTCCGACTCGGGGCCGCTGAATTTCACAACGATGTCTGGGTTCTCGATTTCAGGATAGGTAGAGGCACCTTCCACAAACTCGTAATCGACATCGATATCAATGGCGTCCAGGAGGACATCCAGAAAGTCGCCGATCTTGTCTTCGTATTGTTCGATAGGGTATTTTCGCGTCATGTGTTCCGCACTGCCCGGGTCCTGGCTGAAATTTTACTTCTTCTTCTTTACGTTGACGACCGCTTGCGACGGCGGCGTTACTGGAGCCGGTTTGACTTTGCTAAAGACATATTGCTGAAGCATGGCAAACACGTTGCCAGTGAGCCAGTATAACACCAGTCCGGACGATGCTCCGTAGAACATGAACGCGAACATCAATGGCATGAACAACATAATCCTCTGCTGCTGCGGGTCCATACCCGAAGAAGGCGTCATCTTTTGCAGCAAAAATTGCGTCACCACCATCAACACCGGCAAGATCCGGATCGGGATCGTTTCCGGCTGCGAGAGGTCTCCCACCCACAACCATTGCGCCTGCCTCATCTCGATCGCCACACTCAACACAGAATAGAAACCGATCAAGAATGGCATCTGCAGCATCAGCGGCAAACAACCTCCTGCCGGATTCACTCCGTGTTTCTTGTAAAGCTCCATTACTTCTTCGTTTTTCTTGGACGCTCGCGGATCTGTCATCGCGATGCCCTTGTACTTGTCGTTAATCTTCTGAAGTTCGGGCTGTATCAACTGCGTCTTCTGCATCGACTTCATGCTCGACAGCTTCAGCGGCAGCGTGAGCAAATTGATGATCAAAGTCACCGCGATAATCGACCAACCATAGTTGTGAATGAAATTCCTGTTCACATAGTCGAGCGCGTAGAACAGAGGCTTGGCCACAATTCCAAACCAGGTGCCAAAGTCCACCATCTTTTCCAGACGCGGATCCACGAGCTTGAGGATGTCCAAATCCTTCGGACCAATAAAATAAGACAGCTTGTTATTCGACGCCCCACCCACGGCCATTCCGATATTGGCCTGCTCCTTCTTGTCCGGATCCGACTCAGGCACAAACATATCCGAGGTCGTCTGTAATTCCACATTCGATCCGCTTCGATTCACGGCAACTGCCGCGAAGAACTGATCCTGAATGCCCGCAAAGAAAAAATTGCCGTTATCGGTCGACCAGCTCTTGGCCGCATCCGAAGCCGCCTTCGTCTCCAGCTTGTCGGTCGACGAAACGTAACGAACCGTCGTCCCCAGCGAATGTGCGTTGAACGCTTTGTGATCCCCAAAGCCACCGCGCCATGCCAGGTTGTGCTGTACGGCTGCCCCATTCAGCATCAAATCAGATTCAACATCGACAACGTATTGATCCTTGCGGAACCGGAACGCCTTGCGCGCCTTGTTATTCCCGTTCGCATACTGGAACTCGATACCCAGCCCGTCAGCCGACGGCTTGGCGGCAAACAAATACCAGTTCAGGTTTGGGTTCATGTCCTTGCCATTCAACTGAATTGCAAAGGGATACCCAACCTTGGCCGTGCCGGCCTGATGCACCAACTGCAAGGGCTTGCCGGCGCTGTCCTTAAACTTCTTCAGAATCCAGGAAGTCGCAACCCCACCCTTGTTTGAGAACTCTACCCGGTATAGATCGGTCTCGATCCGGAATACTTCTTCCTTTGCAGCACTCACAGTCGCGACAGGAGTACCAGCAGGCGCAGCGGCAATCTGGGCCGCTGCAGCGGGTGCAGCCGGCGCATCCGCTTTCTTCTCTTCCTTCTTGACGGGAGCCGGTTCCGGCTGCGGCAGTAAATACTGCGTGCCAAAAATCACCAAACCCATCAGCGCAAATGCGATGAGCAGATTCTTTTCCATACCCGGTTCCTGATTGGGCGCTCCGGGGAGCTTGATTTCTTGAGCCATTGAATGTTTCGGGATCTACTTATATGAATTCGTTAGGGGACAGGGTCAAAGCCACCCGCGTGAAACGGATGACACTTACAGATACGGGAAATCGCCATGCCAGTTCCCCGCATCGCACCATGCCTGTCGATTGCCTCCATGGCATAGACAGAACAGGTGGGGTGGAATCGGCAGGCGGAGGGCAGCATCGGGGAGATCACGCGCTTATAAATCTTCAGGATGGCGATGAGGAGGAGTCGCACGGTGCTGGTTCAGTGAGTACGGGTTTAGTCTGAGATTCAAGGCGCTGCAGCAATTTCTCAACGTGCCGCTCGACTTCGCTCCAGGGCGCTTCAAGCAGCGCCTTTCGAGGATTGAACACCAAATCAAAGCCAAACGGGAAACGTTCTCTTCTTAGTCTCACACATTCCCTGAGCCGCCGTTTGATCCGGTTTCGCACGGTGGCCTTGCCCAGCGCACGGGGACAAGTAAAGCCAAACCGCGCCGCCTCCACCCCTTCTCGCCGCCGGTAAAATACAGCAAACAGCGCACACGAGTGCTTCATCCCCTCGTCGTAGGTCTGCCGGAATTCATGCGGGCGTAAAATTCGTACCGATTTTGGATAGTCCGCCATAGCCGTTCTCAAACAAGAAAATGCCGGAATTAGCTAGTTCGCTAACTCCGGCAGGAGGTGATCAGACAAAACCAGATCTTAAAGGAGGCTAGATCTTGAAAGACTAAATGCTATGGGCAGCGCGTACCGGACGTTCGTCCGAGACGGTCAGCTTCCAACGGCCACGGGCGCGGCGACGGGCCAGCACATTGCGACCGTCTTTTGATTTCATGCGTTTACGAAAACCATGCGTCTTGGCGCGTTTGCGGTTATTCGGTTGAAATGTTCTCTTCGGCATCTAAGTGAGAATCCTTGGGGGCGGATAAAGTCTGCGTTCACACCCAGAAATCAACTTTCAGGGCACAACAAGGCAGCGAAGCGCATCCGCACAACTTTCCCACTATAGCAATCTCGACACAGCGTTGTCCAGAGCATACGATGGATAGCGAATATGGCACAGACTTTTCCTACTCAGATCAAAGGACCGGCAATCTTCCTTGCCCAGTTCATGGGTGACGCAGCGCCCTTCAACAACCTTCCGGACATCTCCGCTTACATGAAAGGCCACGGCTATGCCGGCATCCAGCTCCCCAGTTGGGATGCCCGCATCCTCGACATCAAGAAGGCCGCAGAATCCAAAACCTATTGCGACGAAATCAAGGGCCAAACCAACGGCCTTGCCGTCACAGAACTCGCCAGCCACCTCCAGGGCCAACTCGTCGCCTCTCACCCTGCCTATGACGAACTCTTCGACGGCTTCGCCGCCCCCGAAGTCCGAGGCAACCCCAAAGCCCGCAGCGAATGGGCCACTCAGCAGATGAAGTACGTCATCCAGGCCACGGCCAATATGGGCCTCACCGTGTCGCCCTCCTTCTCGGGTGCCCTCCTCTGGCCCTTCCTCTATCCCTGGCCCCAGCGCCCCGCAGGCCTGGTCGAAGACGGCTTCAAAGAACTCGCCACCCGCTGGCTCCCCATCCTCAACTTCGCCGATCAGCACGGCGTCGACATCGCCTACGAACTCCACCCCGGCGAAGACCTCTACGACGGTGCCACCTTCGAGATGTTCCTCGAAGCCACCGGCAACCACCCGCGCGTCAACATCAATTACGACCCCTCGCACTTTATCCTCCAGTGTCTCGACTATGTCGGTTTCATCGACGTTTACGCCAGCCGCATCAAGGCCTTCCACGTCAAGGACGCCGAATTCCGCCCCAGCGCCAAGTCTGGCGTCTACGGCGGCTACCTGGGCTGGAAAGAACGTCCGGGCCGCTTCCGTTCTCTCGGTGATGGCCAGGTGGATTTCAAGCAAGTTTTCTCTCGCCTCACCGCAGCCGGCTACGATAGCTGGGCCGTTCTTGAATGGGAATGCTGCTTCAAAGACAGCGTGCAGGGTGCAGCCGAAGGCGCTCCCTTCATCGCCTCGCACCTGATCAGCGTCCCCACCAAGGCCTTCGACGACTTCGCTGGTGCCGCCAGCGACGCTGCGCGCAACCGCCGCATCATGGGCCTCTAAGCTCAAATCGCCGCCACAACTGGATCGCACATGCTAAAGTCGTATCCAGTTGTGGCGGCCAAGCCTCTTAAAAAATCCCAGCCCCAAAAAGATACATGGACGAGAGCCCAGGCTCTCCGCCAATGTGACTTAACCCCACGCCAAGTCCAGGCCTGGGAGCGTCAGGGGCTACTCACTCCCAAAGACGAATACGCCTTCGAAGATCTCCTCGAACTCCGCGTCCTTGCCCGCCTCAAAGAACTCGGCGTCTCCCCCGCCAAACTCACTGCCGTCTTCCAGAGTGTCCACGGCAAGCTCGCCGGCACCACCAATCCGCTCAAAGAACTCCGCGTCTACGTCGAAGGCAAACGCATCCGCGTCCAGACCGAAGGGAAGAAGATGGATGCCCTCTCCGGTCAGCTCCTCCTCGACTTCGACCAGGCCGAACTCCGCCGCCTACTCACCTTCCCAACAGCCAAGGCCCAGCCCTCCAAATCCCTTGCCGAGGCAGAAGTCTTGTTTCAGCGCGCGCTTGAGCTCGAATCCTCCGGCGCCGACAAACGCGAAGCCATCGCCGCCTACGAAAAAGCCCTCGAGCTCAACCCCAACCTCTCCGGCGCACTCGTCAATATCGGCACCATCTACTTCAATGCCCGCAAATGGCGAGAATCCGAAAAGTATTACCAACAAGCCATTCTTGCCGATAACAAATACCCGCTAGCCCACTTCAACCTCGCCAACCTCCATGAAGAACTGGGCCGAACATCCCTCGCCATCACGCATTACAAGAAAGCTCTCGAGCTCCAACCCACCTACGCCGACGCTCACTATAATTTGGCCTTATTATTCCAGACCCGCGGCCGGGCTATGGAGGCCATCCGCCACTGGAAGCACTACCTCGCCCTCGACGCAGCCAGCCAATGGGCCTCCATCGCCAAGCGAGAAATGGCAAAACTGAAAAGCTCTGCTCTTGTAATCACGCGCGCCGTCTCAGAAGACACTGAATCCGCCTAGTACCTGTACAGCCCCCGCTGGTCCCAGTTGGCATGTTAAAATTAGCTAACTCTCTTCAGGGAAAGGTTCTATGAACACTCGTCTTTACTCGTTTCTCTTGGGCGCAATTTTGTGCGCTTCCACTCTTTGGGCCCAATCTTCCGGCCGCATCTCCGGGGTCGTTACCGACGCAACCGGATCGTCCATCCCTGGTGCCTCTATCGAACTCTTCCTCACCGGTGGCGCAACGCCATTGATCAAGGGCGAATCCGGTGCCGACGGCAACTTCGTTCTGGCCGGCGTCCGCCCTGAAACCTACTTCCTGCAGATCTCATCCAAGGGCTTCCGCACCGAAATCATCCGCAACCTCAAGGTCGACACCAGCGCTGAATTATCACTTAAGGTAATCAAGCTCGAAATCTCCGCCACTGCCGAGACCATCGAAGTTTCCGCTGAATCAGCAACAGTACAAACCGCCTCGGCCGAAGTGTCCACTACAGTAACCAACGCCCAGCTCCGCCTGCTGCCTTCACTCAACCGCAGCCCGCTTGGCCTACTACAGACTCAGGCCGGCGTTACTTCTAACGCCCGCACGAACACCACAATCAACGGTCTCCGCCCGTCGTTCTCCAACATCACCCTCGACGGCATCAACATCCAGGACAACTTCATCCGCACCAACACTCTCGACTTCCAGCCCAACCTGCTGCTCCTCGACCAGGTCGCCGAAGCCACCCTCGTCACTTCAAATTCCAACCCCGCCCTCGGAAACGGCTCTGCCCAGATCAACCTCACCACCCCCTCCGGCACCAACAAGTTTCACGGCAGCGCAGTCTGGCTCAACCGTAACAACGTCGCCAGCGCCAACACCTGGTTCAATAACCGCAACGGTATCAGCCGCCCCTTCCTCAACCAGAACCAGTTCGGTGGCTCCTTCGGCGGCCCGATCAAGAAGGACAAGCTCTTCTTCTACACCAACTACGAAGCTCTCCGCCTCCGCCAGCAGACGGCTGCCACCCGCACCGTCCTCCGGGCCGACGCTCGCCGCGGCATCATGACCTACCGTGACACAGGCGGCACTCTCCGTCAGGTCAACGTCCTCACCGCTGCCAACGTAACCGCCGACACCCGTGCCGCTCAAATCATCAGCGCCACCCCAGGTGCAGAAATCATCAACCGTAACGATATCGGTGACGGCCTCAACACTGGCGGCTACGGCTTCAACATCCGCAACAACCGCACCCGCGACAACGTTTTGGGCAAGGTGGACTATGTTCTCAATTCCAAAAACTCCTTCGCTGGCACCTACACCTGGAATCGCGACATCCTCGATCGTCCCGACCTCATGAACAACTTCGAGACCATTCCTGTCGTTACCAACAACAGCGCAACCAAGTTGCTCTCGCTCACCCACCGCTGGAGCCCCTCAGCCACCTTCACCAACGAACTCCGCGGCGGCTACAACCTCGCTCCCGCCCCCTTTCTCACCAGCCAGGATTTCAGCGCTCCCATCATTGCGCCAACCCTCATCAGCAACCCGGTCAACACCTTCCGCGCACAGGGCCGGTACACCGACACTTATAACCTCCAGAACAACTCCACCTGGAACAAGGGCCGTCACACCTTCCAGTTCGGCTATCAGAGCCAGTACATCCGTGTGAAGTCCTTCAATGACGCAGCCATCACTGCCACCTATGGCATGGGGATCAGTGCCAGCAACCCCATCAACATCGATGCAGCATTGCCCGGCATCAGCGCAGCCGACCGTGGCACCGCCAATGCTCTTCTCTCGCTGCACGCAGGCTTCATCGCCAATTCCTCACAGACCTTCAACGTCAAGGACCGCACGTCTGGATTCCTCCCCAATCAAGCCAACGTCCGCAATTTCACCAACGATAACTACGCTGCCTACTTCCAGGACAAATGGAAAGCCAGCCGCCGTCTCACCATCAACGCTGGTATTCGCTGGGATTACTTTACCCCCGTCGACGAATCCAACGGCCTGGTCCTGCTCCCGGTCCTGAACGGGCAGTCCCCGATCCAGGCCCTGCTCAACCCGGTTGGGACTCTCGACTTCGCAGGCCGCTCCGTAGGTCGCCCCTGGTACAAGAAGGACCTTAACAACTTCGCACCAAACCTCGGCATCGCCTACGACATCTTCGGCGACGGCAAAACGAGCTTCCGCGCTGGCTATAGCGTCAACTTTGCTAACGACGAATTCATTCGTTCCACCGATAACAACACGGCAACCAACGCCGGTCTCTCCCAGGGTGCCGCCAACAACAACCTGAATGCCCGGGCATCCTCGCTTCCGGCTCTACCCACCCCGGCCTACAAGGTCCCTCGCACCTACGCCGACAATTACGCACTCAACTCCCAGGCCGCCTTCGGTATCCCCGACCCGAACCTCGTCACGCCCTACGTCCAGCAGTGGTCAGCTGGCATTCAGCGTGAAGTCGCCCGTGGCATCATCGAAGTGCGCTACGTCGGCAACCGCGCCACAAAACAGTTCCGCGCCTTCGACTATAACCAGGTCCGAATCGACCTTCCCGGCTACCGCGAAGATTTCAACCGCGCCCGCCAGAACGGCGAACTCGCCCGTGCCGCTACCGGCACCTTCAACCCAGCCTTCAACGCTGCCATCGCCGGCAGCCAGGCCCTCCCCTTCCTGTCCAGCCTGCCAGGCGGTGGAACACTCGGCAACGCCACCATCCGCGGCATTATCGAACGCGGTGAACTGGGCGACCTCGGCAGCACCTACCAGATCAACGGTCTCAACGGCAACGTGAACTTCTTCACCAACCAGAACGCCCTCGGCGTCAACATGATGACCAACTACTCCAACGCCAGCTACCACGGCCTCCAGATCGACTACACCCGCCGCTATGCTCGCGGCTTCTACTTCCAGGCTAACTACACCTGGTCCAAGAACATGTCTGACGCCGCAGGCGACGCCCAGACCCGCTTTGAGCCTTTCCTCGACATCAACAACGGTGGCATCGAATACTCCCGCACCCCCTTCGACCTGCGCCAGCAGTTCAAGCTCAACAGCGCCTGGGACATCCCCATCGGCAAGGGCCGCCGCCTCGACGCCGGCCGCTTTGGCAATCAGATCGTCGGTGGCTGGACACTCAGCACCTTCATCACGGTCAACTCCGGCTCGCCCTTCAGCATCACCAGTGGCCGTGGCACCCTCAACCGCACGGGCCGCTCAGGCCTCAATACTGTCAACACACTACTTACGGTTCCTCAGCTTGAGAGCCTGATGAAGCTCCGCATCGAAGGCGACGGCCCCTACTACTTCGCCCCCAGCCTCATCACTTCTGACACCCGTGGCACGGCCCTTGAAGGCCGCACTATCGCTCAGAACCAGGCTTTCTTCAATCCCGGCGTAGGACAACTCGGCAGCCTCGGCCGCCGAGTTTTTGATGGCCCCATCTTCAAGAACGCCGACATCGCCATCCAGAAGCGCGCCAGCATCACAGAAGCCAAATACTTCGACATCCGTGCCGAAATGTTCAACTTCACCAATTCGGTCAGCTTCGACGTTCCAGGCTACAGCATCAACGGCACCAACTTCGGCCGCATTACCGGCACCCAGTCTGGCCGCCGCGTTGTCCAGCTCAGCCTCTACTTCCGCTTCTAACCCAGTTCCTGCCGCGCAAGAGGATTCAGATTTGATTCCCCTTGCGCGGCAGATCCATTTTTGCGGCTCAATTGCGCGACAATGTCAGGATCACAATGGATTCCATTCGCAATATGGTCGATTCCGATATTCCTGATGTCGATGGGATTTTGATGGCAGCGCATCTGGTCCAGGCCAGCTACGCTACGATTCTCACGCGGAATTTTCATCTCACCCCGGACTCTTGGTGGGTGCTGGAGCAAGATGGAATTACAACCGGGGTTGTTGGAGCTACTGATTTTGGCCCATTCGCGCACATAGGGTTGATGGCGATTCACCCGTCCCGCCAAAGCGGTGGCACCGGCTCCAAGTTGTTGCAATACGCACTCGATCAGCTCGACCAGCGCGGGTTTGAGTCCATCACTCTCTATTCCACAGACGCGGGCCTTGCTTTCTATCCCCGTCACGGCTTTCGATGGCAGGGCATCAGCACCGAGTGGAAACTGCGCAAGCGCAAGCCTCACAGCAGACACTACAAGATCAGCAAAACGACAGACCTCGACCGGATCATTGCCGTAGACCGCAGCGTGTTTGGCGGCAACAGGCTAGCCTTGCTTGCCGCGCTTGAGGCCGAAGCCCCAGGGCGTATTCTCGTGGCCGAGGATACTGCAGGCACCATTCAGGGATTTCTTGTTGCGCAGCCAAAGGTACTCGGCCCCTACATGGCTCTTTCAAAACAAGCAGCAGCAGACTTGCTCGATGCGGCTCTCGATCTCGACTATGACGGGGAAACACGAGTAGCGCTGCCGGATGCTCACGCAGATGCCGAGAGCCTGATGGCAGAAGCGGGCTTTGTGCCCATTCGCACCTCACGCTATTTCATACGAGGCAAAGCCCCAGCCCAGCAGCGTCAACTGATGTACGGACAGGCAGCGTATTCGTTAGGCTAATCGGCGTGGCGGGCAGCAGCCTCAGCACTCAAGGCAGCCTCTTTTGCGTTGCCCTTGTTGTCATAGACGGCATGAACGCGATCGTCAAAGCGGCCGAAAATCATCTTGCCTGCGGTGGTCTGCAGAACGCTGGTAACGGCGATATCGATTGTCTTTGAGATCATGCGGCGGGCGTTATCGACCACTACCATCGTGCCGTCATCGAGATATGCAACACCCTGGCTGTGCTCTTTGCCTTCTTTGAGGATGAAGACCCTCATCAGCTCGCCCGGCAGCACGACAGGGCGCATGGCGTTGGCCAGTTCATTGATGTTGAGCACTTGCACGCCGTGCAATTGCGCTACTTTGTTCAAGTTGAAATCGTTGGTGACGATTTTGCAGTCGTACATCTTGGCGAGTTCGATCAGCTTCAGATCCACTTCCTTCACATTGGGGAAGTCGTCTTCGACGATCTGAATATTCACCTTGGTCATCTTCTGAATTCGCTGCAGGACATCAAGGCCGCGGCGGCCCCGGTTGCGTTTGAGCGAGTCGCTCGAATCGGCAACCATCTGCAATTCGCGCAGAACAAATTGGGGGATCACCATCACTCCGTCGAGAAAGCCTGTCTCCATCACATCCGCGATACGGCCATCAATGATCACGCTGGTATCGATGATCTTGAACGAGGCGCCCTTTTGCGCATTCTCGCCGCCAAATATGCCGCCCAGCGCTGACAAATTCAGCAGGTCACCTTTGGTTGCGCCTACAATCAGGCCGACATAACCCATCAGCAACAATGTCGCGAGCTGAAGAAAAGGAATTGTGGAAGAGGAATCTGTGATCGATTGACGCAGAATCAACGAGATCATCAAGGCACCGACGATTCCGAGAATCGAACCGATCGCCGCGCCAATCAGCCTTTTTAGGCTGACTTCTTTCAGCCGCATTTCAAAAAGAACAACGGCGGAGCCAAAAACAAACCCGAGGCCGGCAGCAAGTGGAGGATCGAGTTGGAAGGGGTGCAAAAACCAGGCGCAGACGGCCAGGAGCAATACGAAGAGGGCACGTATAAGGAAGAGGTCGAGCATGAGATTTACCCAGCCGGTAGATCATTGGCAATTCCCTCCGAACGCCAAAAGTCAAAACCCGGTGCCTAATTCTAGCACCGGGTTTTGAAATGTAAAGACTAAGCGAATTTGCGAGACGCGAAAATTGTTTAGAAGGAATTGCCGAAGCTTAGAGGGCTTTGGCGAGTTCTTCTGCAAAAGCGCTGGTGCCACCTGGCTTGCCACGACGCTTGGCTGCACGATTGCGGTCTGCCGATGCGCCGGCAGCAGTAGCGGTGCGGTCTCCTGCGGGAGGACGATCACCCATCGGGGGACGGTCGCCAGCAGGACGATCACCGGCAGGACGTGCGTCTGTTCCAGCAGCGCGGGCTCCCATCGGGGCACCCTCTCTGCGACGGTCAGCACCCATGCCGGGTCTGCGGTCTTCGGAGCGTCCCATCGGAACGCCTGTCTTGCCCTTCGGGGGCTGGGCCGGGTTTGCACGCAGCAGCTTGTCTTCAAGCGGAGCTCGGTCAAACCGGCGAATGATTGCCTGCATCTCTTCCGCATTCGGAGCTTCGATGAAGGCAAAGCCTTTGGATTCCTGGGTCTCGGGATTGCGGATTACTTTGATGGAATCGGCAACCAGAGCTTCGGCATTCAACCATGACTGGATGTCATCGGCCGTAACCCAGGTGGGTAAATTGCCAAGAAAAACGGTAAAACTCATTCGGTGGGGCGTCTCGCTAACAGGGGATCTGACGAAGGTTGGAAAAATTTCGTAGTCGTCAGGCAGTTTTTATGCTACCACCAAATAATTTCGCTTACAACGAATTCATGAAATTTCATCCAATTTTTTTATTGCTTTAATTTGAGTCACTTGCTAGCCAAGTACTCCCCGATCAGCCACGCCAAAACTCAAATTAGTCGTAAAAATCTGCAACGAGCCGATAAGGCCACATAAGAGCGGTTTGGAACCATGGAAACGACTGATATCAAACTCGAAACGCCCCTTGCGGCAGAGATCCCTGAAAACGAGATGGGCCACTCCCTGATGGCGCTGATCCAAACGCATGCAGAGCCAAGCGATTCAACTGTGAATCAGGTGAATCAGCTGGATCAATTGGCCTCAGGCCTCGAGGCGACCGTAGTTCAGCGGGCCGAGCAACGCCAAAACTCCAAGTCCCACTCCCTGCGCATGGCCGAGATGTATCTCGCCATTGGACAAATGCTGGAGTTGCTGCACAACCGGATTGCAGAGAATCCCCCTTCCACAGGTTCTGCGGGTGACATCCATGAATTGATCCAAGCCAGCGAAGAGCGCCAGTGCAGCACCATCGAAGCGGCGCTGAAGCAGTGGGAATCCGAGCGGAAATCTCAGGAAGCCGAACGAATGATCCACATGGAAACCCTGCAGGTGCAGGCCCAAATCGAAGTCAACCGTCTGCTGCGCGTGATGTGGCTCGGCACTGGCCTTGCCGCAACCGGTGCGGGCACTGCGCTATTCCTCATGCGTAATTGATACCCTCGTAAGAATGGCTCGCGTTTATTCTTCAGAACCCCGCAACGTCCCCCACGTCGACACAAAACTCCGCAAGATCGTCACACAGATCCCCGCACCGGGATCTATTGAAACCATCGAAACACTTCGCAGAAATGAGCCCATAGCAATGCAGGGCCAGCCGCCTGTGGTTTGGGATCATGCCGAAGGCTTCCAGGTTTACGACAAATGGGGCAACTGCTGGATCGACTGGTCGAGCGGCGTTCTCATCACCAATGCCGGTCACGGTCGCAAAGAAATTATCGACGCAATCGTTCATCAGGCCCAGTCCAAGCTCCTCACCAATTACTGCTTCCCGAGCGAGATCCGCGCTCAGCTTACCCAGCGCCTGATCGACCTGCTGCCCGAACCTCTCAAGAAGGTATTCCTCCTCACCACAGGTTCAGAAACCGTCGAGTGCGCGATCAAACTTTCTCGCGCCCACGCAGTCAAACATCACGGTAAAGAAAAGAACATCATCGTCAGCTACGAGAAAGCCTTCCACGGCCGTACTATGGGCAGCCAGCAGGCTGGCGGCATCCCGGCGCTGAAGGAATGGATTGTCAATCTCGACCCCGGCTTCGTCCAGGTGCCCTTCCCTGATGGCTTCCGCACCACCGACACCAGCTTTGAGTACTTCCTCGCTTGCCTCGATCAGCAGGGCGTCAAGCCCAGCCAAATTGCAGGCGTCATCCTTGAAACCTATCAGGGCGGCAGCGCGAGCTTCGCCCCGGTCGACTACATGAAGAAGATGTACGCCTGGACGCGGGAACACGACATCGTCCTCACCTGCGACGAAGTGCAGGCAGGCTTCGGCCGCACCGGTAAGCTCTGGGGCTTTGAGCATTACGAAATCGTCCCTGACCTGACCACCTGGGGCAAGGGCGTTTCAAGCTCCTTGCCGCTAGCCTTCGTAGCTGGCCGTCCAGACCTGATGGACCTTTTCCCTCCGGGCAGTATGACCAGCACCCACACCGGCAACCCGGTCTGCTGCGCCGCGGCGCTAGCCTCAATCGACATCGTGATCAACGAAGGCCTGGTCGAGCAATCCCGCGCCATGGGCGAGCTGCTGCTGGACCGCCTCAAGGCTCTGCAGGAAAAATACCCCGATGTGATCGGCTGCATCGACGGCAAGGGCCTGGTGGCGGGCATCGCCTGCGTCAAACCCGGCACGCTGGACCCTGACCCCGACCTCGCCTTCCACATCATTAACAGCATGATGGAGAAGGGTGTTCTGCTCTTCTCGCCTGTCGGCTTTGGTGGCGCAACGATCAAGATCTGCCCGCCGCTCTGCATCACAGAAGAAGCGCTGCTCGAATCGACAGCCGTGCTCTCTGAGTGCTTCGCCGAAGCTATGGTTGCACAATGAAAATGCACGTCACAGTGATTGGCGGCGGGATGATTGTTCACGATCAGATCCTGCCGTCGCTGTATCAGTTGCGCCGCAAGGGTCTGGTGGGCAACATCACGATCTGCGCGCGTAACAAGACTACGCTTGACACGCTCGCCGCCAATGAGCGCATTGCGAAGGCCTTTCCGGGCGAGAGTTTCACCGCAACAACAGCCTGCTACAAAGATGTCCTGGCCAACGCTGCCCAGCGGAATCTGACGATCATCGCCCTGCCAGACCAGCTTCACTTCGACGCAGTAATGACGGCCATCGATGCCCAACAGCATGTGATCTGCGTAAAGCCGCTAGTGCAGAAGATCCAGCAAGCCAAGATCATCGAAAAGGCCGCCCAGGACCGCAATCTCTTTGTCGGCGTCGAATATCACAAGCGTTTTGACGATCGAGCACTGATGGCGCGAGACCGCTACCGCGCCGGCCACTTTGGCGACTTCAAGCTAGGCACAGCTCGCTTGTTCGAGAAATGGTATTACCGCCATTCGAACTTCCAGAACTGGTTTTCGATGGAGAATTCAGATGCCTTCACCTACATCGGCTGCCACTATGTCGATCTTGTCCACTTCATCACCGGGCTCTTGCCGGTGAGTATTTCTGTGGCCGGCGTGCCTGAGAAATTCCCCAATGGCACTGACGCCTGGATGTGGACTGATGCGCGGGTGAAATGGTCGAACGGCGCACTGTTAAACGTACAGAACGCGCTCGGCTATCCAGACCAGGGCCCCGGCTCGAATACCCAGGGCATGACCCTCTGGACGAGTCTTGGGGACCGTGGCGGCTTCTTGAACCACACAGATTCTCACCGTGGCCTTGAGTATTGCTACGTCGACGGCGGCTATTCTGAGCCGAGCCCCGACTACATGCAGTACGTCCCCAATCATCTCGGCCCTGGCGAGCGAGTCGTCGGCTACGGTTATCGTTCGATCGAAGCGCTGGTGGAAGCCGCGCAAAGCGTTGAAGCGGACCCCAAGCAATTGGAAGTCATTGAAACGCAGGGAATCGTCGCCACAGCGAGCAATTCCAGCTACAACGAACTGGTCACCGAAGCGGCCCGCCTTTCGCTCGAAAACGAAGGCCGAGAGGTTTTGATTCAGTACGGCACTCTTCCCTTCGTACACCTCAAGAGCTATCTATAATCCAGACATGCGCCTGTTCTTCCTCCTTCTCGCGATCTCCATCGGCGTCGTGGCGCAAACGGAGCCGAGGCAGGAAACCGTCTTCACCTTCAAGGGCTGGCCAGTGGTTGTCTTTCACCCAAAGCAGTTGGATGAATTCTTTCCAGCTGGGCCAGTGAAAATTTGCTTAGAACAGGAACCGCACCCAAAGTGCTACACAGCTCCTAAAGACTTTGGGAGGGACGCAAAAGTAGAATCGGTGTCTTTGGACGGCGAGTCGGAAGCGATGCTGCTTTCGGTGGCCTCAGGGGGCGTTTCCGGATTTCAAATTCACCTGGCGTTGCTGCAACCAGAAGAATCCGAGAAACTGAAAAACCTGTTGCATTCCGCCGACACCTTGTCGGAACAGAGTCAATTTCGATTCCTGGTTGAACCTGAAATCTCTCCAACCAAGATTCTGGTCACAGCAACACATGATTGGGGATTGAATGATGCACACCACGGCGCGCATCGGTACTTCATCTCAACCTATGTCCGGCAGTTTTATTACGACAACCAGGAGTGGGTTTATGCCCTCGCAGACCAATACATGACCGTCAAAGTCTACGAACGCCAGTCGAATGACAACATCATCCAAGCCGAACTCAAAGAAATCCGCAGCCGCCTCCGCCGGGTGGCGCCGAAGCTAGCGCGGCCACCAAAGAAATAACCGGAACACTTTTGCCTTTTGTTCACCTAAAGAGTTATCTCTAGAGAGTGAGCAATTTGCTATTCGATTTTCCGGAGGATGAGGCGACGCGCAAAACGTTGCCGATTCCCCGTCGCGAGACGGTGATGCAGGCCGTTCAGCGTTTTGAGGAGATTTCGAACAAGCCGGAGTCGCCGGTCCGGTCGATTCGGCACGTTCCGGCGCGTGAGGGCCAGTATGCCCCCATCCCGGCGGCAGTGAATCCACTGCTCGCTGCAGCGCTCAACAAACGAGGCATCGAAAAGCTTTACTCACACCAGGCCGCTGCTTTTGAGCATGTCGATGCGGGGCGCAACGTAGTCATCGTCACCCCTACAGCCTCTGGCAAAACCCTCTGCTATAACCTCCCCGTAGTCAACAAGCTGCTAAGCGACCCGGGGGCGAGGGCGCTTTATCTCTTCCCCACCAAAGCTCTGGCCGAAGATCAGTTGAACGAGCTACACGGCGCAGTGGAAGAAATGGGCTCAGACCTCAAGTGCTTTACCTACGATGGCGACACCCCGCAGGACGCCCGGCGGGCCATCCGGGAGCGAGCCAATGTGGTGCTAACCAACCCCGACATGCTGCATTCCGGCATTCTGCCGCATCACACCAAGTGGGCCAAGCTCTTTGAGAACCTGAACTACTTCATCATCGACGAGCTGCACTACTATCGCGGCGTCTATGGCAGCCATCTCGCCAATATCATCCGCCGCCTCAAACGCCTCTGCGAATTCTATGGCTCAAAGCCGCAGTTCATCTGCTGCTCGGCCACCATCGCCAACCCTAAAGAACTGGCCGAGGCCATCACCGCCGAGCCCTTCTCGCTGGTGGATCAGAATGGGGCGCCGTCGGGTGAGAAGTTCTTCGTAATGTACAACCCGCCGGTGGTGAACCGGCAATTGGGCATCCGCCGCAGCTATCTGCATGAGAGCCGCCGCGTGGCAATTGACGCGATCCAGCGCGGCCAACAAACCCTGGTTTTTGCCAATAACCGCCTCGCGACAGAGATCCTGATTACCTATCTCAAGGACGCAATCGAGAAAGGCCCGACGGCGCAAGGCCTGATTCGTGGCTACCGTGGCGGCTATCTACCGAAGGAGCGGCGTGAGATTGAAGCCAAGCTTCGCTCGGGCCAGATTCGCGGCGTTGTCGCCACCAACGCGCTGGAACTTGGGGTCGATATCGGCTCGCTCGATTGTGTTGTGCTGGCTGGATACCCCGGCACGATCGCCTCCACCTGGCAACGCTCGGGCCGCGCCGGACGGCGTCAAAACACCTCACTCGCCGTCATGGTGGCCAGTTCCGCTCCGCTCGATCAGTTCATTGTCGAGCATCCGGAATACTTTTTTGGCCAGCCTCCAGAGCGCGCCACAATCAACCCTGACAACACCGAGATCCTCATCAATCACCTCAAATGCGCAGCCTTTGAACTCCCGATCAAGGAAGGCGAAAAGTTCGGCCCGCACGACACAGCAGAGCTCTGCCAGTTTCTGGCTGACCTCGGGCTGGTGAATCACTCAGCCAAAGCCTGGCACTGGACCAGCGACAGCTACCCCGCCGATGCAATCAGTCTGCGCGCCGTTACCAGCGACAATTTTGTCGTCATCGACACCACCAATAACAACAACATCATTGCCGAGGTCTCCTTCCCCGTAGCGCTGGTTACGCTGCACGAAAAAGCGATCTACCTGCACGAGGCCAAGCAATACCAGGTCGAGAAATTCGACTACGAGCAACGCAAAGCCTTTGTACGGCGGGTCGATTGCGACTACTTCACCGATGCGATCGACTATACGCAAGTAAAGGTACTTGAGGAATTCGATCAGCGCCCGATCCAGCGCGCCCGGGCTTGCCACGGCGATGTCCGCGTAAACCGTCAGATTGTCGGCTTCAAGAAGGTGAAGTTCTACACTTTGGAGAACGTGGGTGCAGGCAACCTCTCGATGCCCGAGCAGGAGAT
>JAPKYY010000447.1 GCA_026394095.1 Acidobacteriota bacterium
TATGGGGATCTATTTCGTTGGGGCCACTACTCTCAGCAGTCTCGGTGGAATGCTGGGTGCGAAGCTGCTTGGCCGCAACGAGAGTCTTTAGGGCCAGGCCGCCCATCAGAACCCAGACTGCCAGTCGCATATTTTCACTCAGAGTGAAGTAAGCCGAGAGGGCGATGAGTGCGTACGCTGCTAGAGCTAGTGCGAGTTTTTGGTTGCTGATCATGGCATGTTGTAGGAGAAGCCGAACTGGAGCCGGATGACTTCGCCTTTGAATTCCGGCGGCAGAGCGGGGAATGGGTTGGAGGCGCTGATACCGGCTACTGCTGCGCGGTCTAGTGCTTCTGTGCCGGAAGGGCCGGAGATTACGAGCTTGGGAACGCGCCCGTCTTTACTGATCGAGAACTGAATCATGGTTCTGCCACGGCGGCCATAGCGGGCGCTTTCGGGGATGACGGCGAACCAGTTGCGGCGTACGATGGCGAGGATGCGCTTGAGATAGGGGCGGAAATCGACACCCTGAGGGTCACTCAAGAGTTCGAGGCTCGAACCGATCTGGTTCTGGGGCTGCATCGGGTTTGTTTGAGAGGGCAGGTCCGTAACGATCTGGCCGCTGGTGCCTTGTGAGCCGGGGATGCTTTGTCGCATCAGTTCGTCGATGCTCTGCCGCTTCATCTCGGGGATACGGCCGTCTTCACTGCCCTTTTTAACTCCGGCCGCCTGACCAGCGGTTTCGAAAGGGCTTCGCTTGGGTTGCTCAAGTGGCTTCATCTCGGGAGGTGCCAGTTGGGGCGTGCCGAGCTGAGCGAGGGTGCGGTTGTCCGGGATCGATGCCTGGATTTGCGGTGGTGCTTCTACAGGGCGCGGGGCTGGTTCTGCCTTCTGTGCTGGCGTTGGGGGCGGGATGTAGGTTTTTGGAGCCCGCTTCTGCTGCATGTTGGCGGTGAGGTCATCGAGGGTGAGCTCTTGTTTGACGGGACCCTTGTTGGGTTCCTTTTGCGTGAGCTCAAAGCGCGGGGCGACCAGTGGAGTGATTTTGCGTTCGACCTGCTGGATGTCAAGCGGGTTGCGGGGGTTGCTTTCAAAAACGCTCTTAGGGGTGACCATGATGATGCCGAAGAGAATCAGATGCACCAGGACGGAGAGGATTGAGACCAGGCCGGGTTTTGGGCGCAATGAGCCGTCGTCCCAATCCCGGATGAGATTGAGATCAGGAATTGACCGGTCTATTGGATCAGTAGGAAGGATAACCAGCAACTTTCAGCGTTTCTGAGACGACGCTCGCATGTAATTCAATTTTATCCACTACGTCGAGGGCCACCTTCAATGCCCTTAAGGACGTCTCACCGTCTACCTTGGGTTTCTCACGGGTTGTGACGCTACTCAGGAATGCTTCGAGTTCCAGGCGAAGGGGTTCGTTCTTAACGACGAGCTGGGGTTTGATGCGGATCTGGCGTTGGGGCCCGATTTCTATGCCGAAGAGTTCCTGCTTTGCGTAATCCATGCTGAGGTAGGCACCGGGTTGGAAGACACGGAGCTTGCGGACCTTCTCTGTAGACGCGCGGCTGGCCGTGAGGTTTGCTATGACTCCGCCGGGGAATTCCATGCGTACGTTGGCGATGTCGACTTTTTCGCTCAAGATATGGATGCCGGCCGCCTGGATGCCGACGGGTTCTTTTCCTGTCAGGGCTAAGAGGATTTCGATGTCGTGGATCATCAGGTCGAGGACTTATTGGAAGTGTTTGGTTTTTGGATTGATTTT
>JAPKYY010000830.1 GCA_026394095.1 Acidobacteriota bacterium
TCTTCGTTGGCGATCTGGTAGACCGCGGCCCAGCCATCCTCGACGTCCTCACCATCGTTCTCAACATGACCCTCCAGGGCGACGCGCTCTGTGTCTGCGGCAATCACGATGACAAACTGGCCCGCTGGCTCATGGGCCGCAACGTAAAGGTCACCCATGGCCTCGACAAATCTATTGCTGAGCTACAAGCCCTGGCTCTACCCCAACGTAAGGCTATTGCTGCCTTCATAGAATCTCTACCCAGCCACCTTATCCTCGACGAAGGTAAGCTCGTAGTCGCCCACGCTGGCCTGCGCGAAGAATTCCACGGTAGCGATTCCGCCCAGGCGCGTTCCCTCTGCCTATATGGCGAAACCAATGGCCAAACCGACGATCAGGGTCTACCCATTCGTCTCGACTGGGCTGCCAACTACCACGGCGCAGCGGCGGTGGTTTACGGCCACACGCCCGTCGAAGCCCCCCAGTGGCGCAACAACACCGTCAACATCGACACTGGCGCAGTCTTCGGCGGCCCCCTTACAGCCCTCCGCTACCCGGAACGCGAATTCGTCTCTGTCCCAAACACAAAAGAGCACCGCAACCCCTAAGGATCGCGGTGCCCTCCAAACCAAATTCTTCCAGAACTAGGCGCCGGGTGCCCGGTATTTCGTTGCCAATCCCAGTGCTGTGTCCAGCTCCTCCACCGTAAGCAGCGGAGTCACATTCAAATCAACACCCCCACTGGCACACACCGTAACCGACAATGCAGCCACAGCCGCACTATCCGGAGCATCAACAATCATCACAACATCGGTCCCGCCATTCAGAAAGTAAAGGCAGTCCATCTTCGCCTTGACGCTCTTCACTGCTGCCTGAACGGCAGCCTTGCGGCCCGAAGCCTTCTCCTTGAGCAACCCATTCAAACCGGCAGCCGTATAGCGGCCCTGTACCAAATATTTAGCCATTAGATGTCTCCTCTGGGCGCGATCAATCCCGCCCGTAAAATGATACTTCAGCTAAAGTGGCCGTGTATCTGGCAGAGTTCGATTCAGCCCGCTGCAATCGTTGAACAATCCTGCAAGCCAGGTCTGCTTCCAGTTCGGCCAGGGGTCATAGCTCAGCGTAGTGTCTTCCCGCACCACCCACATATGCACCGTGTCATTCCCAAACTTCCAACCATTCCCGTAGCCATCCTTGCAGGTCACCTTACGCACCACCTGCATCGAAGCAAAATTCGTATGCCCGCTCTTCTCGCCCCAATCTTCCAGAAACTTCTCGTAGGCGTAATACTTGCAAGGCTTCTCCGGCGTGCAACCCCAATGCCGGTAAGCTGCCTGATAATCCTTCTTCTCCAGCAACGCACGAAACTCGCTCAGCTTTGCCTGCTCCTTTGAGTTCCGCAGGTAAAAATACCCACCCGTTACCAAAACCAACAGCCCTAAAATGCCGAGAACGGCGCGAACAATATTCTTGTTCCGCCGTTCTTCACCAGCTCCGTAGTTATCTAGATAAGAGGACATAGCCTACTTGACAGGATGTGCTTTGTCGTAAGCCGCCGTTGCATCCGCCGTGATCTCAAGTGTCGTCTTGAAGTGCACCGTGTTCGACGTATCGATCAC
>JAPKYY010000126.1 GCA_026394095.1 Acidobacteriota bacterium
GGCCAGATTTTTTAGTTCGCAGCGGTCTTCTTTGAGGTTGTAGAGTTCCCACGGCTGACTTGCGTCCGCGACGAGCTTCCAGCCCTGTTTGCGAATTGCCCGGCTGCCTTCGTGTTCATAGAAAAGCGCCTGATGTCCAATTCTGGACCTGGCTTCAAAGATCGGTCTCAGGCTCTTGCCTTCTATCGCGTTGGGCTGGCGTGCTTCGCCGACATCGCAGCAGGTGGCCATCAGGTCGATGAGGTGCCCGTCTTCATGATTCACCCGGCCCCGGCTCTTAAGCTCAGATGGCCAATGGGCAATCAGTGGTGTGGCGATCCCACCTTCATGAACCACGGCCTTGTGCTTTCGAAATGGAGTGTTCGAGACGTGAGTCCATTCGCGGCCATAGCTCTGGAAGGTGGCTTCGGGGCCTGGCATTGTCTTGCCATCATTTCCGCGTTGCATCAGGACGCCATCGTGAGTTCGCGGGGAATATGCTGGCAAGCCGGATTGCTCGTTTAAAATTTCAGCTGAGCCGCCGTTATCGGCCAAAAACAGGACGAGTGTGTCTTCCATCGCTCTCGTCTTGCGCAGCGTATCGAGCACCCGGCCGATAGCCCGATCCATCGATTCTACTTGTGCGGCGTAAACGGCCATTCTTCGCATCTGCCAGTCTTTCGACTTCGCATCAACCCAGGCGGGAACCTGCGGATCACGTTCGGCGATCCCCCACTTGGGGTCTACTACTTTCAACTTCTTCATGCGACTGTAGCGCTCTTGCCGAATCTTGTCCCACCCGTCGCGGTATCGGTTTGCGTATTTTGCGATGTCTTTATCGAGGGCGTGTAAGGGCCAATGCGGGGCAGTGAATGGAATGTAGGTGAAGAAGGGTTTGCCTGTGCCTTCCTGTTCTCGAATGAAGGCCGATGCCGCATCGGCAACTACGTCTGTGAAGTAGAAGCCATCACGGGCTGCTGGTTGCACGTCGTTGCCGATCATGAATCGCGAGGGGTCAAAGTAGTTGCCTCCCCCATCGAGTGTGCCGACAAAGGCATCGAAACCGCGCTGCAACGGGAAGTTATCCCGGTGTTTGGGGCCATTGGGGCAAACGTGCCATTTGCCAAAGACCCCGCACTTGTAGCCGGCGGGCTTAAGTGCTTCGGCAATGGTTGCATGTTGATGGCTCAAGGTGCCGCGATAGCCTGGCAGGCCATCGTCGCCCACCATGTGCCCGATGCCCACCTGATGTGAATAAAGCCCCGTCAACAGCGATGCACGCGTAGGGCAGCAGCGCGCTGTATTGGTGAAATGAGTGAAGCGGAGCCCGTCGTTTGCCAAACGGTTGAGATTGGGTGTCTCGATTTCGCCACCGTAGCAACCGATGTCTGAGTAGCCCATATCGTCGGCCATGATCAGGACGATGTTCGGGCGTCTGCGGCGCACTGCGCTACCTAGAAATCCTCTACGGCTCAGATTTGTCATGCCGGGTCACTCCATTTCTGGCTGGAACTCCACTGTTCAAGCGAGGTGTTCCATTGACGCCAGCGAGACTCAAGCTTAGCCCGAAGTGGCGTAGGTGCAAGGTTCTTCAATTCTTGCGGATCTTTCTTGAGGTCATAGACTTCTTCCACCGCCGGCTTAGCATCTACCCAACGCAAATACTTGTAGCGCTCTCCGCGAATCCCCTCACTTCTGGGAATGGTGACAGCAGGCGGATTTCCGGGAAAGAGATGGGAATAGAACCAATCCTTGCGCCATGTTGTTTTCTTGCCCTCAACCAGCGGCATTAGATTCCGCCCCTGCACGGCTTCTGGCACTGGCAGGCCAGCCAGCGAGATCAAGGTTGGTGACACATCCAGATTGAGAGTCATGTCATTGCGTGTCTTGCCACGAAGTTTCGCGGGCATTCGAGGGTCGTAGACAAGGAGCGGGGTGCGGATCGATTCCTCGTAGAGGTACCACTTGTCGGCAAGGCCACGTTCTCCGAGGAAGTATCCGTTGTCAGAACTAAACACGACCACAGTGTTGTCTGCGAGGCCTCGGCGTTCGAGTGTTTTGAGGATATCCCCGACCACCACATCTACACCGGCGATGAGACGAAAGTAACTCTTTACGCTTTCCTGATAATGGGCCGGGTTGGTGAATCGTTTCTGCCAGCGGGCGCGGCTCTCGCTATTGCGGACGAATTCTGGCATCTGGTCGAAGAATTTGGGATCGGCCTTGAGCGGCACAGGAACATTCATGTCCCGATAGAGAGCCGCTTCTTCCGGATCGAACAGATACTGCTTCGGGTCTGCGTCTCTGGCATGTGGGGCGCGAAAACTCACGCTGAGGCAAAAGCTCTCTGTCGCCTTTACGCCATTCAGAAACTGGATCGCCTGGGCTCCAATCTCGCGGCTTTGACCCACATGCTCCAGGCCCGGATTGCCGTGGCTCACATCGAAGAGTTCCTTTGGCGCACCGTCTCCACCAACGCCGTACTTGCCGACGAAGCCGGTCTTGAAGCCTGCCTTGCGAAGCAGCGATGGATAGCTCAACTTCACTAGCTCCGGAGAAAGGGGAGTTCTGAAATCTGAGATGCGATGGCTTTTCTCGTGGAGGCCAGTGAAAAGCGAGGCGCGACTGGTGCAGCAGATTGCCGTTGCGCAGAAGTTGTTGGTAAAACGCACACCTCCTGCAGCCAGAAGATCGATGTTTGGTGTACGCAGGATTGGGTGTCCAGCACAGCCCATCAAGTCTGCTCTTTGATCGTCGGTGAGTACAAAAAGTAGATTCGGCCTCTTTGCCATTCCGGCGAGTCCTGCTAAGAACGTTCTACGCTGCATTCAACAAGCATATAAAATAGAGTCAAAATGATACGGGCTTTGTTGACCTTCCATTTGTTTGCGGCTTTCCTGTCAGCGGCTCGCCCTGTCGAGTTCAATCGTGACGTGCGCCCGATTCTCTCGGACAAGTGTCTGGCTTGTCACGGTGCCGATGCCAAGAACAAAAATATTCCCTTGCGACTTGATGTTGAGGCGCAAGCCAAGGCCGATCTTGGAGGGCGCCGGGCGATCGTCGCTGGTTCGCCTGAAACGAGCGAACTGATCCAGCGCATCAACACGGATTCGAAAGCTCGCAAGATGCCGCCAGTGTTTACTGGGCATTCGCTGACCGATGCCGAGCGCAAGATCCTGACCCAGTGGGTAGCAGAAGGTGCCAAGTGGCAGAAGCATTGGAGCTTCATCACGCCTGAGCGGCCTGCTTTGCCTGTAGTTTCAAATCCGCGGTGGGCCCGAAATGAGATTGATCACTTTATTCTGGAGCGCCTCGATCGAGAGCAGCTAAAACCTTCCGCCGAGGCAACGAAGGATCGTCTGATCCGCCGTGTCACGCTCGACCTCACGGGCTTGCCTCCTACTCCCAAAGAAGTAGACGAATTTATTGCCGACAAATCGCCCGACGCTTACGGCAAAGTTGTGAACCGTCTGCTCGCCAATCCACGATTCGGCGAGCGAATGGCGATGCGCTGGCTGGATAATGCCCGCTATGCCGATTCGAACGGGTATCAATATGACGGCGAACGCATCATGTGGCGCTGGCGCGATTACGTCATCGAGAGCTTCAACAAGAACAAGCCCTTCGATCAGTTTGTCGTGGAACAGATTGCGGGAGACCTGATCCCGAATGCCACCGTTGAGCAGAAGATGGGCACCGGTTTTCAGCGCAATCATCGCGCCAACACCGAACTTGGAATCGTTGCTGAAGAGTACAACGTTGAATACGTCATTGATCGTGTCGAGACCAATAGCGCTGTATTTCTGGGCCTGACCTTTGGTTGCGCGCGGTGCCATAACCACAAGTACGATCCCCTCACGCAGAAAGAGATGTATCAGTTCTACGCCTATTTCAATAACGTTCCAGAACAGGGACGTGCCATGAAGTATGGCAACTCGCCCCCCATGATTTCGACGCCGACTCGCGAACAGCAGGCGCAACTCACGCACCTCGTGCATTCGATCAATCAGACCCGCTCGGCAATCAAAGTCAACGCTGCTCAAATGAAGGCCTGGCAAGCGAGCATCCCCAGCGATTCGATTGATTATTGGCATCCCAGCCTCGACTTGAAACGTAAGCTGAGCCTAGAGAACCCCGACGAGACAAGAGCAAACGGAGGCCGGGTTGAGTTTGTTCCTGGCCGCATTGGAAAAGCCGTTGCACTCAATGGCACTGCCTATCTCGATGCGGGTTTCAATGCCGCCAACTTTGACATGGAAGACCGCTTCACCATCGCTCTTTGGGCACAGTCGAAGAAGACTCCTGATGGAACTCTGTTTTCACGGATGAATGACAAACCTCGTGGAAGAGGCTTCGCGCTCGAGGCACGAGCCGGATATATCCACGTGCACTTTACCAGCGACTATGACGATGATGCCATTCGCATGACTTCCAAACTTCCCGTATTGAAACCAGAGCTTTGGCAACACATCACACTTGCCTATACGGGTTCGCGCATGGCCGAGGGAGTTCACGTCTATGTGGACGGCAAACCAATTGAATTCAAGGTGGATCTGGACAACTTGTATCGCCCGCTGAATAACGGCGGCAAGGAATTTCCTGAGCCGCTTCGTATCGGTTCTGGAGGCGGGCCGGATCGCCGTTTTGCTGGAAACATCGATGAGATTCTGATCTGGTCGATGACGCTTCCTCAAGATGACATTGCTCTGCTGGCGCAGGGGCAGACCTTGAAGCAATCGGATCCGCAATCGCGACAGATTCGCGAGGCCTATCTCGAAGCAGCAGCCCCTCAAGCGCAAAAGCAATTGTGGGCGAAATTCATTCAGCTCGAGCAGCAGCGTGAGGCTTTTGAGCGCAGCTTCCCCACCGTGATGATCATGGCCGAGAATCCACAGCGCCGCGATACCCACATCCTGATTCGCGGCGAGTACAACAAGCCAGGAGAAAAGGTTGAGCCTGGTCTGCCGAGCTTTCTTCCTCCGATGCCGCCGAACACGCCAAATGACCGTCTCGGACTAGCTCAATGGCTTGTCGCCAGAGACAATCCGTTAACGGCCCGAGTGAACATCAACCGTGTCTGGCAGCTTCTCTTCGGCACTGGGCTTGTAAAGACGACCGAAGACTTCGGAAGCCAGGGAGAGTATCCATCTCACCCTGAGTTGCTGGATTGGCTCGCGACAGAGTTCATGGATTCCAAATGGGATTTGAAGCACATGGTTCGTCTGATCGTGACAAGTGCGGCTTACCGCCAGGACTCGCGCACTACGCCCGAGCTGCTGCAGAAAGATCCCGAGAACCGATTGCTGGCTCATGGCCCACGATTGCGATTGCCCGCTGAGTCGATTCGCGATCAGGCTCTGGCTGCGGCTGGCCTGCTCAATGAAAAGCTTGGCGGCCCGAGTGTCAAGCCCTACCAGCCAGCAGGCCTGTGGGAAGAACAGTCCATGCAAAACATGGATTACAAGCAAGACCACGGTGCTGACCTTTATCGACGGTCGCTCTATATGTACTGGAAGCGAACGATTGCTCCGCCCATGATGACCAACTTTGATGCCTCGACGCGCGAGAGTTGCACGGTGCGCGAGTCCCGCACAAATACGCCGCTGCAGGCACTAAACCTGATGAACGATGTCACCTTCCTTGAGGCTGGCAGGCAGATCGGCCGCCGTATGTTGACTGAAGGCGGCGCAACAGATGAATCGCGCATTTCCTATGGAACCAAGCTTCTACTTGCCCGCGAGCCATCGGCCAAAGAACTTGCGATTTTGAAGTCGAGCCTCAACTACCATCGTGACTACTTCGCAACCAACCCGGGCCGGATCGATACCTATCTTTCCAAAGGTGAATCTCCGCAAGCCCCGCAACTGAAAGCTTCCGAGCAGGCTGCTTATATGGCCCTGGCCAGCCTGATGCTGAACCTCGACGAAACGGTCACCAAGGATTAATCCATGCACCCACTGCTCCAGACCCGACGTCATTTTTTTAAGAAGTCCGCCACAGGGATTGGAATCGCTGCGCTGTCTTCCCTTCTGAATGGAGAGGACCAGAAGGAAGTACATCCCAAGCTGCCGGGGCTGCCTCATTTTGCAGCCAAGGCCAAGAATGTGATTTTGCTCTTCCAGCATGGCGCTCCGAGCCAACTGGATCTCTTCGACTGGAAGCCCGGCCTTCAGGCTCGCCGCGGTGAGAATCTTCCCGATTCGATTCGTCGCGGGCAGCGGCTTACCGGCATGTCGGCCTTTCAGGAGAGCTTCCCAACCGCACCGACGGTATTCAAGTTCGCCCAGCATGGACAGTCGCGCGCCTGGTTTAGCGAACTGGTGCCACACATGGCCAAACAAGCCGACGACTTGTGTTTCATCAAGAGCCTCAATACGGAAGCAATCAATCACGATCCTGCCGTTACTTTCTGCCAGACCGGTTTTCAACTTGCCGGGCGGCCGAGCTTCGGTGCCTGGGTTTCGTATGGATTGGGGAGCGAAAATCAAAACCTGCCTGCTTATGTGGTGATGGTGAGCCAGGGCGGGGGTAATACTCAAGCACTGGCTGACCGTGCGTTTGGCTCGGGCTTTCTGCCGACTAAATATTCAGGTGTGAAGTTTCGGGGCGGGGCAGACCCCGTACTTTATTTGTCTGACCCCGATGGTTATTCGCGGGATGCGCGTCGCCGCTATCTTGATGACCTGGCCAAGCTCAACGAAATCCAACTCGAAAACTATCAGGACCCTGAAATTGCTACTCGCATCTCTCAATATGAGATGGCATTTCGCATGCAATCGAGTGTGCCGGAATTGAGCGACTTGTCGAAGGAACCTGAGAGTACCTTTGAGCTCTATGGGCCGGATGCTCGTAAGCCCGGATCTTATGCCGCCAACTGTATTCTGGCCCGCCGGCTGGTGGAGCGTGGAGTACGATTCGTGCAGCTCTTTCATCGCGGTTGGGATCAACACTCGAATTTGCCAAAAGAAATCCGTGGCCAGTGCAAAGAGACGGATCAGCCCTCAGCTGCACTTGTCGAAGACCTCAAGCAACGCGCCACCCTGTTGCATTCCCTTGGTGTCGATCACAGCAAGCTCACCTTCAAGTTCCAAGGGCGTCACTATCGCCTTACTGATGTGAAGGGGCATGTGGTGAAACCGCTGTTGTCCTGATCGTCGCCAATAAGTCACAACGGCAGATTCGCTTTGCCGAAGAAGCCGGGAAGTTATGGCTTCTTACGACGCCGCATCCATAGCCCTCGCCCGAGCAGAAACAATGCTGCGAAAGAGCAGGCAATCGTTACGCAGCCAATGCCTGCGGTAGCCCCAAACAATTCCTTCATCAGCGCTGCAGGAAAATTTGCCTTCGCCGCCATCAGTCCCGTGAAGCCGTTGATCGGCATCCCCATCATCATTCCACCCACGGCCATCAACATCAGTGCAGGCTCAGTCCACCGGATGCTCTTGAGGATGGCACCCACAAGAATGCCAACCAGCATCAGAAAGAGCGGATCCTGCAATCGCAGGAATGAACCCACCATCAACAGCAATCCAGCTGCTGGAGCCAGGTACTTGATGGGTAGATTCTCCCGATAGGGCGCGAGACCCATGGCGAGAAGCACCATCCACTTGCCGTCAAAAAAGACCCGGTCTGTGAACCAATAGATCAATTCCCAGCCCTTGGCTGCTGGCGGCTGCGTCACTATTCGACGCATCACCTCTGTGGCGATCAGGCCTCCGAGGGCAAAGTAGGCGAGACTTCGCCAACTATTTCGTTTCTCAATCGCATCGGCTGCTTCTTCCAATACGTCAGGGACCTCCATGCCCATTCCACCGGCCCAAAGCGAAAGTATCGCAGCCAAAGCGGACTCAATATCAGGTTAATCGACCACATCGAAAATACGACAAACAAAAGCTGATGTCTTTCGAGTGCCCCAAACTTTCCGAGTCCATAGCCGTTGAAGAAGAGTGTCATCAGGATGCTGGTAAGCAAGTAGTTGGTGAGCGCCATCTGCCCTACCCGTGAGAGCAGAAAGGTAATTGGCTTGAGCCAACCGAGCTTGAAGATCAGCAGCATGAGCCCCAAATGCCCGAGCCCCACCACGAGACGGCCATATTCGTAGCTGGCCATCAGCCAGGGTTGGGTCCAGAGATCCCAGTGGGAGTCGACTACGATCTTCGTTACATAGGTCAGCAGCGGCAGGCCGAGCAAATATCCGCAGGCAGACATCTTTGCGTAGAAGCCAGCGCTCTTCTCTGCCGACAGCACTCCAGCCTTATACAGGGCCATTCCAAGAAGCATTGGGAAGAGGACATCCCAAAGTAGAAACTTCAGCATGCCCACTGTCTCAATCTGAAAGGTGTTCTTAGCGCGATTCTTCAGGTTGTCCAGATAGCCTTTGCGCATATCCGCGATCTGCTCTTCAATTTTTACTTTTCGCTTGACGATGTCCTGACCGTCCAGTGTCTCCTGGTATTCTTCAATCGCTTTCTTCTGTTCTTTCGTGCGCTTTTTTTCCTCCACTTTGAGTGCGGCGAGGCCTGAGTCCCGTTGGTCAAACTGAGAGAAGACAAATCCTCCAGCGCTGAGGTTAATGAGCAGGAAGACGACGCCTGCGGCAACGAGCAACTTCTTTACCGGCAGTACGCGAAACACAAACAACCCCATTCCGGCGACGCCATAGGAATACAGAATGTCGCCGTCCCAGATGAAGTAGCCGTGGATCATGCCGAAGAGGATGAGCCAGAGATTTCGCCGCAAGTAGATGTCGGCTGTGCCGATGCCGGCGCCCCTTCGTTCTGCACGTTCAGTGAGAAGAACCGCTCCGGCGCCAAAGAGCATCGAGAAGAGAAATCGCATCTTCCCTTCAAAGAAAATCTGGTTTGCGCACCAATAATAGAGGTTCCAGCCGGTTGCCCCAGCCCAGGCGGAAGGGTCTCCATAGGCAGCCCCCGGTAAGCCGAAATTCTGTATGTTCATTAGCAGGATTCCGAGCAATGCGAAGCCACGCAGCATGTCAACTGAACTGATGCGTTCTTCTGCCGCTACAGGGGCGCTTTGTTCCATAAGATGATGATAGGGGTTTTTTGAATTGAACAAAATGCAGGCCGTTTTGATTTGGATGATGTTTTTGTTGGCTGCCAACACCGGCGTCGTGCTGACTCTGCTTCGCGAACGCATTGCCTTTCGGCGCATTCGCGACGAGATTGCCAGCCTCTTGCCGCCCGGCTATGATCCGAAGCGACTCGATTATCCCTTTATTTTTCCCTTCACCACGCCGCCGGCCTGGGCGCGGGCGCTTCAGGTTCACATGGAGAAGTTCCCGGAACACATGCCCCGCACTTCCTGGCAGCGCTTTGTCTCAATCCGCAATGTCCTTATGGTTGGCGAAGTTGTCACTCTGATTGCCTTCGTTGTATGGATGCTTCTGAGTTAGACTGGAAAATTCGAACCTATTATGAAGCCCGTCGTCACCTTTGGTGAGATTATGCTCCGCCTGGCACCTCCAGGAATGGAACGGTTTTTGCAGTCCCCTCAGTTTGTTGCCACCTTTGGTGGCGGTGAAGCTAATGTCGCTGTTAGCGTCTCTGGCTTTGGTTGGCCAGCCCGCTACACAACAGTGCTTCCTGACAAGAATCCGATCAGTGATGCCTTCCTGGGGGAGATGCGCCGATTTGGCGTCGACGTCTCACCCGTTGTTCGTGGGCCAGGCCGCTTCGGAATCTATTACGTAGAGCCAGGTGCCAATCAGCGCGCTTCGAAGGTGCAATATGACCGCGAAGGATCCGCAATCGCCATTGCCAAACCCGGTGCCATCGATTTCGCCAAGGTTTTTGAAGGTGCCGGATGGTTTCACATTACCGGCATCACGCCGGCAATCAGCCCCTCTGCCGCAGAACTCTCGATTGAAAGCGTCAAGGCCGCCAAGGC
>JAPKYY010000360.1 GCA_026394095.1 Acidobacteriota bacterium
CAACATAGGCGCCGGCGGCAAAAATCACAAGAATGAATCCAATGGTTGGCTGCGACGCTCGCCCAAGGAAGAGCAAAAAGAACAGCCCCACCGCAGCGCCCAGGATGATCAAGCTAAACAAAGCCAAAACGAGCCTGAGAAAGATATTGGTGCGTCGAAGTTGGCAGACCGTTTCCTGTTGCATCTGCTGATGCTGTGAATCGGTCACAAAGCCTTCGCCCGCCCAATCCTGAATCAATCCGCTGGCGCGCAACGATTCTTCATCGGCGGCGCTGTAGGCTCTCACTGCTCTCTCCCGAATCGACGGCTGATCCACACCAGAAGCACCAGAATCGCGACTCCGCTAACCAGGAAATACGCCACGATAGCAACAAAATCATGCAGGTTGCGCAGAAGGATTGAGTTGATGCCAATGTAGCCATACACTGCGGCGTAGGCGACAAAAAGTGCCTGCCGTCGTCGAAGCCCCCAGGCCAAAGACGCAGCACAAATCGCAAGCAGGCAAAGCAACCAGAAGAAGGAATCTTGCCGCTCGAAAACTCCAGCCAGTATGGCCCAGAACAAGACGTTGGCTGCAATATTCAGATAGGTGTCAAAGAAGTGTGGCTTCAAACCCCGGCGCTCAAGCAAAACTCCAGCACCACCAACCAACAAGCCATAAAGCACTGCATATTTCCTGTAGTCGGCGTCTTGATGGGCACCCCAATGGGCGATGCTGATTCCGAAACATCCGGCCAGAGAAGTCAGGGCTAGCGTCAGGACAAAGCGGTTGTCAAAACGATAAGCCAGAAAAAAGAAGAGACCGGCTGTAGCGAGTAAATAGAGATCCCACTGGCCGGAAAGCATTTGAAAGCGATTTTCAATGAACGCAAATTCTACTGTCCAAACAAGGCAACCGAAGTAAAGGACGTAATCGAAAATCAGGCTCGGGGTCGAGCGAGAAAAGCAGTACCAAAGCGAAGCACCAAACAAAGCACTAAGCAGTGCCAGAACCAGCACGTCACCGATCTGTTGCGACCATGTGCCAACCGTCCAGCCAAGTCCGCCCACAAAAAGAAGAACTCCTGCATAGAGCAGGAGATTCAACTCAAGACAGAGCGAGAACGGTTCCCCTCGCGAGAGCCCCGAAAGCAGTGTGTGCTGTTCTGGCGAAATCGTTCCGCGCTCTTTCCATTGATCCAGTCGCGTTAAGAGAGTCATAGCGTCCTGGTGCAGCGCACATAGGACGCTTACTACTATACCTGCGGCTTACGGCGATGCTTCATCTTCTTCGCACCGGCATCAAACTTCTGCAATTGCTCCGAATTGAGCACGCCGGCCAGCTTGTCGTGGGTCTTCTGGTGGATCGCCTTCATCTCGTCCTTCGAAGCATTGTTCTTGCGAGCGGCCTGCATCGCTTCCCGCTGCTCCTTAAGGATCGACTGTACCTGAGGCTTCTGATCTTCGCTCAAGCCAAGCTGTTCGGCCATGCGGCCGCCCCGCTTGCCACCTTGAGCAAAGCTCAAACCAGCCACCAGCGTCACCATCATCATCATTTTGAGAATTTTGTTTTTCATGAGGTCTTTCGCTCCTGATGAACAAAACACCATGTGCGGAGGGGAGTTTCGTCCCACTGGCTCTAGTGGTGTAAAAGTCGTGTAAAGCTGCGCAATCAGGCCGAACGCATCATTTCGTCCCAAGTCACTTCACGCCTGGTTTCAATCGCCATGCGCCCCAGAATTGCTGTCAGCGTACTCTCCACAGCCGTCCTGGTCATGTCATAAGGCTTGCCGGCAAGGATGCCTGCAAAGAAAGCCTGCGTCGCCTCGCCCGTGATGTCGGAATTCGATTCTTCGCGTTCCATCAAGCTGGTATCGCGAAGGTCGTCGGCACTCTTGTATCTCACATCGGGCGTCATGCCGTGCAACTTCATGTACTTCCGCGAGGTCTCAAGCATGCCCTTAGAACCGAAGAATTGCTCCTTCACGTCGCGATAGCCTGCAGTGTGCTTGATCGAGATCAACCACCCTTCAATCCCACCCGGATACTGATAGATCACATCGTGATGATCTGTTCCCCAATCCCCATATGGCAGCGGATAACGCAAGCCTCCACGGCCCACCGCACCTACCGGATGTACGTCGCGAGCAAACCAGTTCATCACGTCGATGCCGTGGCAATCCTGTTCTACAATTGGCCCGCCCGATAACTTGTCCCACGACGCCCAACGCCGCAGTTTTTGCTCTTCCAGCGGAAGGTCCTTATACAGCCCCATGTCACCTGTAGGAGGCAAGTAACCCAGCACCCAATAACTCATCATCAGCTTCACATCCCCAATCTTGCCGCTGGTGAAATAGCCATGCGCCTTCAAATACTGCGCACTGAATCTCTGTTGAAATCCAAACTGAATCCGCTTGGTCTTGTCGCGCTTCTCCCAGGCAGCCAGCAGCCGCTTACAGCCTGCAACATCGGCACCGGCAGGCTTCTCGCAGTAGATGTGCTTCTTCGCGGCAATGGCCGCTTCAAAGTGCTCTGGATGCATAAATACCGGGGTGGCGATCAATACAGCATCGACGTTGGAATCCGCCAACAGTTGCTGGGCATCGCGATAAGTAGTGGCCTTATCAGCCCCTGGAATCTTTGTCTTGGCCGCATCAATGCGGTCCGCATAGCGGTCGCAGATGGCTGTGATTCTGGCATTGGGGTCGTTGGCCATCAACGTTCCTACGTATTGCCCGCGCCCGCCCGTGCCAATGATCCCAAACCGCACCTTCGAATTCGCCTGATAGCTAAAGGCTGTCGTCGCACTCACAATCAGTGGTGCAGACTTCACAATGGATCTTCGCTCAATGGTCTTCATGGTTGAAATATTTCACAACCATTAAGAAAACTCAAGCTAATGAATCGGAGTCTGAATCTTCACCAGCCGCAGCGCCTCGGTAAAGTACATGTTTCCCTTGCGCCCACCCTTCTCATACAGCACCAGCACCTCACCTTGCGCATTGACTGCCAGATCCGAATAAGCGGAAATTTCAGGGTCAATCACTTCAAGTACTTTCCAGCTCCGCCCCTCGTCCCAGCTGCCTTGCAAGGTCAAGTTTCGGCGCATCGAATTGCGCCCCTTCTTGGTTGCAGCATCGGGATCGACATGATCGGGATTCACAAAGAGTAATGGCTTCTTACCGGCGGGATACCGAAGCAAACTCGCCATGCAAACGGGCTCTTTCAGCTCAGACACAAACTCAGGCACAGACCAGCCGCTAGCCCCATCCTTGCTATAAACAACCGCCCGCCGCATCGCGTCACTTTCGCTGCGGAGGTTCATCATCACCCGGCCATCTTTCAACTCAACGGCCACCGTCTCACTCGGGTTGCGCAATGGCCCCAACACAATCTCGCCGGTCTTCCAGGTCTTACCCTCATCGTCACTGAAGAGGCTCGATACGACGCTCGGACGATGCGCCTTCCCGCCGGTAGACAGCCACACCGGAATCAGCAACCGACCGGATCGCAAACGAATTCCATGCCCCGGCCCAGTGGCAATTACATTCCAGTCGTATTGCTTCTTCAAAGGCTCAAAAGCGTTGGTAATCTCAACTGGCTCGGTGAAGCTCTTGCCTGAATCCACACTATGCCGGTAAAAGGCCCGCGCATAGCTCACACAGTAAATCAGGTGAACCTCGTGTTTACCACGGCCGGCAATGGCAACCACATTGTTTACTGTCTCGGTGCCAACGTCAGCCAGGACAACTCGGTCGCTCCAACTCGCTCCACCATCGACACTGCGCCGCATCACGACGTCGATGTCAGCCCAGTCCCCTGCCCCATCCTTGCGCGCTTCTGCATAAGCTAGCAAGGTGCCGTCACCCAGCTTCACCAGCCCCGGGATGCGGTAGGTCATGTAACCTCCCTGCCCTGCTTCAAACAGGTCCATCCCGGCCACCAGAAGTGCCGCACTAAACCAGAGCATACCTG
>JAPKYY010000342.1 GCA_026394095.1 Acidobacteriota bacterium
GAAATCGCGGATTCTCAAGTATCCGATCCGCTGGCCCTCTGAAACAAAGGTGCCGCTGTAGAAGATATCGTTTGCGCCCCGTCCAAGGCGCGTCACAAAGCCTGCCGGTAGTGTCCAGATCGGAGTGCGGCTTCCAAAACCACGTACCGCCTGCAAAGGCGCCTTCGACCCATCCTCAAGCTCCAGTAAACGCCGAGCCGGACGAACCCTGCGGGAGGCTACTTTAGACTGCCGTGAAGTGTAGAACAGCTGATGCCATGCGGGCCGGTCGCTCTCATCCACCTCAACCACGTCCTCGACAGGCCCAACCTGCAAGCCGCTGGAAAGCGCATTCGTGTTCGCAGCATAGCCAAGGTTCCGAACCTCGTACCCCGATTTATCCCATTTGATCTTGTAGGTCTCAAGATCCCCATTCTGTCGCCGAATCACCACCGTGCTTTCAGCCGGCAAGTCTACCGCAAAGGGATGATCGGCCTGAAATCGCAATGTCGTGTTCTGAATCGCCCAGCGCAGAATCGCCCGCGTGTTTCCCCAGCCAATCAGCTTCTGCAGATCACGCGCCACTTCAATCGCGGGCTTGCCGTCCAGACTCACAAACTCATCGCCAGCGACAAAAGGATAATCCCGCACAGGCAACAAGAAGCGATCCACGGTGTCGATCATTACCTTGTTGTCGTAAAGATCGCAGTAGAAGCCCAGATCAGCCACAAAATTCGATCGCATCGTTACCGCCGTATGCGTATCCTGCAAACTGGCCCCATATTCGATCAGAATCTGGGCGTGCTCAAGATCGCTCTTGGCCGCGCGCACCCTCTTCAACCACGGGGCGGTTTCAAAGGGGTTCACTCCCAGAGCAAGGATCTTCCAGTTAGCTGGGCCATAGCTTTTGGCGTAAAGCCCGGCGAGGGACTGAAAGTCCTGCACCCGCTGCGCCTCAGTTAGAGCCCCAAAAAGACTGGTGCTCGCAAGCACAAGCGAAAGGATTGCAATTTTTAGCTTCAAAACAAACTCTCCGTTGAAGGACAATAGTGAAATCGACAACCTAGGAACCCCAAGCTTGCCTCAAGTCATCCTCGAAACAAATCTCCCTGGAATCCCTCTCCACGCACGCGGCAAAGTACGCGACGTATACGTCGTAGACGCGAACACATTGCTCTTTGTTGCAACAGATCGCATCTCCGCGTTTGACTACATTCTCGCATCCGGAATTCCAGATAAAGGCCGCGTCCTCACACAGCTCTCCCTATTCTGGTTCGACTTCCTCTCAGACCTCACCCCCAACCACCTCATCACTGCCGATATTCGCGAGTATCCAGCGAATCTTCGCGTCTTCGAAGACCAGCTCGAAGGCCGCTCCATGCTCGTTCATCGCGCACGCATGGTCGACGTTGAGTGCGTGGCCCGCGGCTACCTGTGTGGCTCCGGTTGGAAAGACTATCGCGCCACCGGTGCCGTCTGTGGCATTGCCCTCCCCGCAGGTCTTGAGGACGGCAGCATCCTTCCAGAACCCATCTTTACCCCCGCCACCAAAGCCCAATCCGGCCCCGACGAAAACATCAGCTTTGAAACCGTCATCTCCCAAATCGGGCTCGATCTGGCCACCGAACTCCGCCGCCGTACTCTCGCTATCTACGCAAAAGCTTCTGCCTATGCCGCTACCAAAGGCATCCTCCTGGCCGACACGAAATTCGAATTCGGCTTTCTTGGGGACACACTCGTACTGGGCGATGAAGTCCTCACTCCAGATTCTTCGCGCTTCTGGCCGCGAGACACATGGGCTCCGGGCGGCGCACAGCTCTCCTACGACAAACAATACGTTCGCAACTACCTCGAACAAATCGGCTGGAACAAACAACCGCCAGCTCCAGGACTTCCCGATGAAGTTGCAATCGAGACCTCAAAGAAGTATAAGGAAGCCTACAGGTTGCTCACCGGCAACCCCCTACCCTGATCATGAACTGGCTTGATTTCGTCCTCGCAGCAATTCTCGGTATCTCCGTCGGCACCGGTGTCTGGAAAGGCTTTTTTCGCCTCTCCATTGGCCTCGCTGCCACTATCCTCTCAATCCTCCTGGCAAGCTGGTTCTACGGGCTGGCAGCTTCTTTTTTCACACCCTATCTGAAAGAAGAATCACTGGCCAATTTCCTCGGCTTCCTCAGCATTCTGCTCGTAGTCCAACTCACCGGAGTGCTCCTGGCAAAAGTGCTTTCGATGTCCTTCAAGAAAGCGGGCCTCGGCTGGCTGGACCGTCTCCTCGGCGGCGTCTTTGGCCTCGTTCGAGCCGTCCTCATCAGCAGTGTATTTGTCATGATCCTCACTGCTTTTTCCTGGAACCCACCCCCATCCGCCGTAGCGGGATCCACCATTGCGCCTTACGTCATGGAAGGTGCCCAGATCCTCGTTTACCTCTGCCCCCACGAAATTCGCGACGGCTTCCACTCAAACTACGAGAAACTAAGAAAGCAGTGGAAGAAAACCGTTCAGGACACAATCGAGAAGGCGCCTCAAGTCTTCAAACAGTAAAGCCGTTTCCGGCACCCAAACTCCTCATCTTTGATCTCGATGGCACACTCATCGATTCCAAACAGGATCTGATTTCCAGCGTCAACGCAACGCGCGCCTACATGCAGTTGCCAGCCCTCCCTGGCGATCTGGTAGCCAGCTACGTCGGCAACGGTGCCCCCGTCTTGATCCGCAAAGCGATGGGCCCGGAAGCCTCAGACGCTCAGGTCGAAACAGCCCTCGACTATTTCATTCGCTATTATCACGACCATTGCCTCGATGCTACGCGCCTTTACCCCGGCGCACTCGAAACGCTCGAATCCGCCCGCGACAAACAGATCCAGCTCGCGATCCTCACCAACACGCCCGTCCGCATCAGTCATGTAATTCTGGACGGCCTCGGCCTCGAAGGCACCTTCTTCCGCATCTACGGCGGTAACAGTTTCCCGGCGAAGAAACCAGATCCAATCGGCATCGATACTTTACGCGAAGAATCAAAAACCGCCGCAGAACACACCGTCATGGTCGGTGATTCCTCAGTCGATATCCAGACCGCCCGCAACGCCAAACTCTTCTCCGTGGGTCTCACCTACGGCCTCCAGCCCGAGTCCTTGAAGCAAGACAAGCCAG
>JAPKYY010000945.1 GCA_026394095.1 Acidobacteriota bacterium
CCCAACGGAATCTTCCACTTGCGCTGATCTACGGCACCCTTGGCGTAATGGCCATCTACCTCCTGGCCAACACTGCTTACTTCTACGTCCTCTCGAGTGCCGAGGTTGCCGCCAGCGATCGAGTGCCAGCCGAGATGATGCGTAAGATCTTCGGGGCCTCCGGGGCCGGCATAGTCTCGATCGCCGCCATGATTTCTATTTTTTCAGCGCTCAACGGCAGCATCCTCTCCGGTGGGCGGGTTCCTTACGCAATGGCAATGGATGGCTTATTTTTCAAGAAGATAGCCGAAGTTCACCCCACCTACCGCTCGCCAGCACAGTCCATGCTCTGGCTCAGCGTCTGGAGCTCGGTTCTGGTTTTCTCAGGTCAGTATGACCAACTTGCCGCCACCGTCGTCTTCGCCAGTTGGATCCTTTATGGCATGACAGCAGCCAGTGTCATCGTGCTGCGGCGCAAACGGCCAGACCTCGCACGGCCATATAGGACGTTGGGATATCCGGTGATTCCCATTCTATTTGTTGCGGTAGCGGCGATATTGATTTTCTTTACTCTGAAGGATCAACCCCGCGAATCCATTCTGGGTTTAGGCCTCATTGCATCCGGAATTCCCTTTTACTGGTACTGGAGCAAGCAAAAAAAGGCTTAGCCTTTCCCAGCGCAAAAATCTGTTCTATTTTCGGAACAGACCCCTTGTATCTCGTCCAATAATCCGATATAACTGCTAATAGCTTAGCTCGGTGACATGTGTTACCGGCAATTTGTAGCGGAGGATCAATCCGTGGACTTGATGAAAATATTGGAAGATCTGCGACGCGAACGGGCATCGATCGAAGAAGCGATCCTTACGCTGGAACGGCTTGTAGAAGGCCGTGGGCGCCGTCGTGGAAGACCACCAACATGGTTGGCCGAAGCAAGGAAGCGCGGCCGTACCACAGACGAACCGGATGAGCCCGATACCGAAGAATCGATCGTAAAAAGGTTCTCAGCAAAGGGCTAAGGATAAATTAGATATTGCTGGCGCTTTTCGCTAAATAGGTCAAGCGCTTTCATCCACGAATCCCTTACTTTTCTCGCCGCCTCGCCACTGTCGAGGCGGCGAATTGTTTCTAGACTCCCGATTAGCTTGCGATTTGCCAGCAGATCAATCTGTTTTGGATAGAGTTGTCCTAATGCTTCGATCAGGCCAAGCCCCAACAGTGTTGAGTCGAAGCTGTTTCGGGCAGTGAGGATAAAACGGACACCCTCTACCTTTTTGCCGGCATGGATGGAGGCTGTTGGCTCAAAACTGGTCGGATAAGCCCTCACGCCTGGTATCTCCATTGCATTCAACGTGTTAGCTAGTTTCTGCCCATCAATCCATGGGGCACCTACCTGTTCAAACGGGGCATCGGTTCCCCGCCCTACTGAGTAGTTCTTGGCGTATTCAATCATCCCGACTCCGGGGTAAAGAGTGGCCGCAGCCAGACTCTTCATGTTGGGTGAAGGGTTCACCCAACTCAAGCCGGTTTGGTCAAACCAGTAGCTGCGCTTCCAGTTCTTCATTGGAATCACAGTCAACTTCGCCTTTTTGGGGAGCTGGTCGTTGGCATAGCGAGCGAGTTCGCCCATGGTGAAGCCATGACGGAGCGGCATCGGGAGGCACCCGACAAAGCTCATCTCGGCTGGATCCATAACCGGCCCCTCGACATGTTCGCCTGTGATCGGGTTCGGACGGTCGAGGACGATGAACTGAATATTCAACTTGGCGGCCACGTCCATTGCATTCTTCATCGAACAACCGTAGGTGTAAAAGCGGGTTCCGATGTCCTGGATGTCGAAGACGAGTGCATCGATTCCCTTTAGGGTCGCAGGATTGGGTTCTCGCTTTTCCCCGTAATAGAGGCTATAGACCGGCAACTTGGTAGCAGGGTCGCGAGTGTCGGCAACTTTCTCGTCGTCCTCTTTGCCAAAGATGCCGTGCTCAGGGCTGTAGAGCGCCTTCAAGGCAACGCCGCCCGACACCATTGCATCAATGTTGCGTCTGCCGTCGCGGGCCAGGCCAGTGTGATTGGTGATGAGGCCTACCTTCTTGTTCGCTAGTGAAGCAAATTTTTCTTCTATCAGGCGGTCGATGCCGGTTAGGACTGGTTCCCCGCCAGTCGAGGCCTGGAACATACGGCTGACGTATGCGGCAGCGACACTGGCAACGCGGCCACGCAAGGGGGTGATCGGCGGGCGGCGGAAGGGGTGGACGGCGTTGGCGAGGAGAATCACGTAGCTTTCGGTGGAAGGGTCGATCCAGAGACTGGTGCCGGTGAAGCCGGTGTGGCCGAAGGAACCGATCGGATAGAGGTCACCGCGATTACCGGCGAAGGGGGAATCAATGTCCCAACCCAGGCCCCTGCCGGGTGCCTGAACCCGGGTGGCAGCAGCAATTGTGAGGGGAGCAAAGAGGGGAGAACCTTTTCGCAGGATCATGCGGGCAAACTTGGCAAGGTCGTCGGCTGTGGTGAAGAGACCGGCGTGGCCAGCGACTCCGCCCATGAAACGAGTGGTCTCGTCGTGGACAACACCTCGCAGTTTGCCTTCTGTGGGGGCGATACGCCCCCGGAGGGAAGCGTCGGGCAGGTAGCCGCTCTCAGTCATCCCGAGGGGCGTGAAGACTTGTTCTTTCGCAAACTCGTTGAGAGGCTTGCCGCTGACCCGGCGGACGATTTCGCCGAGAAGGATGAAGTTGATGTCGCTGTAGACGAACTTTGCTCCAGGCTCGCCCACCGGCTTGTCGACGAGGGCCTTCTGAATCCCAAGTTCATGGCCACTCCACTCTGGAACGAGGTCGAGGTCAGGCCGGAGGCCAGAGTAATGAGTGAGCAGGTTTCGAATCGTGATCTCACTTTTACCCCCCTGGAATTCGGGTAGATAGACAGTTACGCGATCGTTAAGGCGGACTTTGCCGTCTTCTACGAGCCTCAAGATGGAACTGGTTGTGGCGACGACCTTGGTGAGGCTGGCAGCATCAAAGATCGTGTCGAGTGTCATTGCCTCGCGGGTTGGTTCGAGCGAGCGCTGGCCATAGGCTTTTTTGTGGAGGATGCGGTCTTTGTAGCCGACCAGACACACTGCGCCTGGCAATTCACCCTTGGCGATGGCGGCTTCAATGACGGC
>JAPKYY010000563.1 GCA_026394095.1 Acidobacteriota bacterium
GAGAGAATTACCGGTGCGCGGTCCGGAAATTCTGCAACCAGCGAAAGATTCCCGCCCATGGCCTCGACTGTTTTTCGGAGGGTGGACAGCAAGAGATCGCTCCGTTTTTCCAGGCGCGAAACACTGTCCTGGGTGACTCCCAGCGCTTTGGCCATCTTGACCTGCGTGAGCTTGCGAGCGTGCCGCAGTTCGCGTAAGGTCATCTCCTCGGCGATCAACTCGGCGGCGCGAGCCTCAACCTTTTGGCGTTGGGCTGGGCTCAGTCGCTTCATTTTGTCCTTCAACGTGATTGGCATGGCTATGTTCGTTTCTCCTTTCTTGCGTTGCTCTTCGTTCGTGACAGGTGCTCGTCAAATCTGTCGTCGGCCTTTGCTATGAGCTGGCGGTAAAATCTTTTCTCGCTTCCGCCCGATTTGTCTCCCGCGATCAGAAGGACAGCATTGCGCCTGGGGTCGAACGCGAAGGCGACTCGCCTTTCATAGTATGTTACGCAGTTCATATGTCGTGAAAAACATATTGCGGAGAGCCGGACGAAAGTCTATTTCTGCGCGTAGCCCCTGTGCGTGTGTTGGCTGGCGGGACTTGCTGATATTCTTCAGGACGCATGATCCGTTGCGCTTTGCTTGTCTTCTTACCAATGCTCTGCCTTGAGGGCCAGACGCTTTTTGATGGCCGTACGAGTGCCGGTTGGCAGACTTTGATGCGGGAGACTTTTCCGGCGGCTGCCTGGAGGATTGAAGACGGCGCTTTGTGTTCAATCGCTACGGGGCCGCGGGCGGATCTATCGAGTGTGAAGAAGTTTCGGAACTTTGAGCTGGAATTCGACTGGTGGATTGAGAAGGGTACCAATAGCGGAGTGAAGTATCTGGTGTTTGGTACGCGGGCGAATCCGGATACGGGCAAGCTGGACCCGGATGTGCCTAAGGCGCTTGGCTTTGAGCTGCAGTTGATTGATGATGAGCGGGTGCCGGATGCCAAGGTTTCGCGGAGTCGCGGGACGGGGGCGCTCTATTTGTTTGCTGAGCCTGGGAAGTTGCCGGCTTTGGCTGTGGAGCAGTGGCACAAGGAAATGGATCTCGAGTCAGCCAAGCTGCGGGAGGCAATGGTGGCGGAGAAGCGGGCGGATATCCCGAAGCCGTATCATCTGGATGAGTTGAAGGAGCATCCTGAAAAGGCTTATCCGCTAGTGCTGACGCACCACGGTGGCAAAGGTTGTTACCGGAATATCCGAATTCGAGAATAAGAATCCTGGCAATAAGAATCCTGGCAACTAGAATATTTATTGCAATTGAGATATAGTCAACGGCAATCATGACTCACCGTTTTGTAGTCTCGTTGCTCGCGCTTGCGCTCCCACTGACTGCCCAGTTTTCTGCGGCCGTGCAAGGCACGGTTCTCGATCCCTCGGCCTCGATCATTCCAAACGCCAAGATCACGCTTAAGAATGGTCGCACTGGCATATCGTCCGACTTGCTCACCAATAGTGCCGGGTTCTATCGCTTTAGCTCCCTGGCACCTGGCGACTATGAAATCAAGGTAGACGTAGCAGGATTCCGTGGATCCACCACTCTGCTTACTCTAACCACTGGGCAAACCCGGGATTTGAATCTCAGCCTCGAAGTTAAGGGTGCAGGCGAGACAGTAAGCGTCACGGGCGAGGCTCCGGTGCTTGACACGGCAGAGTCGCGCCAGCAACTAACCATGGATCAGAAAAAGATCCGCGACTTGCCACTACTCAACAACAGCATTTTCGCGATTCTCGCGTTGGCTCCCGGCGTTACAGGATTGAACGGCGCCTCAGACAACTTTAACCCCGAATACTTTGCGGGAATGAGTGCCAACGGCGCAAGCCCGCGCGGCAACACCTACAACGTAGACGGTTTAAGCATCACCTCGAACATCACAAACGGAACCGCGAATCTGGGCGTCAACCCCGAAGCAGTGGAAGAGTTAACTGTCGAGACAAACACATTTAAGGCTGAGCAGGGCCTGGGTAGTTCGATCGTGGTTTCGATCACCAGCAAGGCTGGCACCAACAAGTTTCATGGCGCGACTAATTACTGGTTTACCAACCAGGACATGCGTGCTCGAACCAGCTTGCCGTTTATCACCGCCTATGCGCCATTCAAGCGAAATAACGTCAGTGGCGCCTTTGGCGGCCCTATTCAGAAGAACAAAACATTCTTCTTCGCCGCTGTAGAAATGCTTCGACAAACCGATGCCTCTGCAAGTGTCGAGACAATTGAAAGCCCTGAATTTGTGAACTGGGCGAAAGGTGCATTTCCCAATTCGCTGGGCACGAAGCTGTTGACCGAGTATCCGGCAACTGCAGTTGGGATCACAAATCCCGCCTTCCGCACTGCCCAACAAGTAATCGGCGCTGATTGCGGCACTGCTGCTGCATCCAACATCCCCTGCGCTTTGCCGGTTCTTGCACAAGGAACCTGGGGACGCGCTCCCCGTCGAAACGGTCTGCAATACAGCTTCCGTGGCGACCGTTACTTCCGTGAAGGCAAAGACCGCATCTTTGGTAGCTTCATCCGTACAGAATCCGACAACAACAATTTGGAGCCCAGACCTTCGTTTGCCAACAACAGCAACCGCTTCGTCAATGCCTTCCAGACTAACTACACGCACACCTTCAAACCCACGATCCTGAACGAGTTTGCCGTGTCGGGAAACCGCGTAAACGGCTTTAACGGCTTCGATGCCAAGCTTCGTATCCCTTCAATTAGCATTGCGGGTTCACGCGGATTGGGCGTAGGCGGCGGACTCTTTGTTCAAAACAACTGGAATTTCCGCGACGTGCTTACCTGGGTGAAGGGTTCGCACTCCTTGAAGTTCGGCGGCAACTACTTCTGGGGCAATGATTGGGCTGACTTTCCACAAGGCAATAGCCGGCCAACTTTCAATTTCAATAATCTGCTCGACCTGGTCAAAGACCAGCCTTTCTCCGGCTCAGGTGCGTCCAGAGACCCGCTCACCGGGCAATTGAAGCGCTACACCTTCGGAGCCAAGGCCGACACTTTGGGGCTATTTGTGCAGGATGAATGGAAGGTCCGCCCCAACCTGACACTTACCCTCAGCCTTCGCTACGACGACTTTGGGAATGCCAGCGGCATAAGGGACTTCCTCTACACCAACCTCTTCGTGAGTCAGGGCTCAAACTATATTGATCGATTCCGCAATGCTTCGATCAAGCGCACAGAGGCTCAGTTCCCCGGACGCGTCGCCAATAACTGGAGTCCTCGCTTTGGCTTTGCCTGGTCTCCGGGCAAATCCCGCAAGTGGAGCGTTCGCGGCGGAGTTGGTCTTTACTATGACTGGATCACCCTCGGAGAATCGATCGACCGTGTCAACATCAATCCGCCGAACTTCCTTTTCCCGAATGTCGGTCAATTGCTGCCGATCAAACCGGTTTTCGGAATCGGAAACTCCGACGAGTATCCTTATGGCTTCTCGCTACCCGCAATTCCATCTGTTGGACTCGACTCCCGGGGTGGCCTTGCTGGCGTACAAACGGCTGTCGGTGGGCTTGATCCGAACCTGAAGGCACCTCGCACGCTGAACTATCTGGTGGGCGTAGAACGCGAAATCAAGGGTACTGTAGTTGGCGTCAACTACAGCGGCTCCTATTCTGTTAACGGTCTTGTGGGTACCGATAACAACCGTATCGCCGGTGATCTGATTGACGGTCGATTCGACCGAATCAATCCCAGTTTTGGAGCGATGACCTACATCGTCAACTCAAATACCATCCGGTACCAGTCGATGATCCTGTCTGCCAGGCGGCGCTTTGGCAACCGTGGCACCATGCAAGGTTCCTACACGGTGGGCAATACGAAGGACTACTATCAGGGCGGGTCTCGCTCTACCGGCGCTGGGAACATTCCCGATCCGGCTCGGCTGCGAGATTTCAAGGCAGACTCTGCATTCGATGTTCGCCATCGTATTTCTGCCTCTGGCGTATATCGCTTTGGCACACCATTCAAAAGCAACATGATTGCCAAACATGTTCTCGGTGGCTGGGAGATTGGCTCCACGATCATTGCCCAGACCGGCACTCCCTACTGGATTACCAACAACGGTGGTTTCAATCCAATCCGCGATGCGGCCGGAAACGTTACTGGCTTCCGCCCCTTAAGCGGCGACTACAATGCAGACGGAGTGAATTTCGATCTTCCGAATATTCCTTCGAGCTTTGTGTCAAAGCCCGCCCGGGATCAATTCCTGGGAGCCAATGGTGGTCGCGCGGCATACGACATTAACGCCGTGACGGCACCGGCCGTAGGTACGCAAGGTAACAGTCCGCGCAATGCTTTCCGGCAACAGGGTGTCCTTGCCGTCGATGGAAGCGTCATCAAGAACATTCGCCTTCCGATTCTTGGAGAGGCCGGGAACCTGCAGTTGAAGTTTGAATTCTTCAACGCGATCAACCGCGTAAACCTGGGTGGAATCAATAGCAACGTAGCCGATCCGAACTTTGGCCGCATTCTCGGGCAGAATGGAAATGCGGGACCAAGAACTGTTCAAATCGGAGCGAGGATTGCTTTCTAGCTGGATTCTGTTTTTCTTTCTGGCGGCGGTGCCGGCACTGGCGGATATCGCCGCCATTCGCGATCTTTTGAAATCGGGGAAATTTGCCGAGGCCAACCAGGCCTGCGATCGGGATTTGAAGACGCAGCTAACGAGCGCAGCTCTTTGGACGCTGAAGGGATTCTCGCTGCGAGGGTTGGGCGATAACAGCGGTGGCTTGAAAGCGTTTCGTCGCGCCCTGAAGGTTTCTCCGTCTTATGCCCCGGCGCTACAGGCCGCTGCACAGTTGGAGTTTGAAGCCCGGGATCCGCGGGCGCAAGCCACACTCACGTCGATCGTGAGGTTGGACCCCAACAATGGAGTTGCTCATTCCATGCTGGGCGAACTAGCGTTTGAGAGCCGGGACTGCGTAACTGCATTGACGCACCTGTCCAAGGTGGAACAGAAGCCGACCGTGCGCTGGCAGCAAGGTGTTTGTCATTTTTCGCTGGAACGGTGGAAGGATGCAGCCACAGACTTTGAATCGCTTTTGAAGCTGCGCGAACACCCGCCCACTCGTTTCAATCTGGCTCTCAGCTACTGGCGGGCTGGCAGCGCTGCTCAGGCGGTAGAGGCGCTTCACGGCCTCGACGACGCCGATTCGCTAAGCTTGCGTGCTAGCGCCTGGAAAGCGTTGAAGCAGGTTCCGAAGGCGCTGGAGGTGCTGCAAGCTGCTGTGCGACAGTACCCAAACGATGAACGGCTCTTTCAGGAACTCGCTTTGCTTTGTCTCGATCAGAATGCAATTGAGCTTGGAGTCTCGATTCTGGAAGCCGGTGTACGAAACAATCCAGCCTCAGTTCGATTGCTTACGGCGATGGGGGTCTTTCGTGTTCGCCTTGGAGAGACAGAGAAGGCTGAGGTGCTCTTTGCGGAAGCACGGCGGCTGGCTCCAAAGAGCGGGCTAGGGGAGGTGGCGACGGCATCGACATTGATGCAGTTGGGCCTTGCTGGGGAGGCTGTTAAGGTATTGCGCAAAGTACCCATCGACGAGCCAATGGTGGCATTGACGCTGGCCCGCGCGCTGCTCTTTGATCGTCCTTCGAATGCGGACAAGACGGAGGCGAGAAACTTGCTGGCTGTAGTTATTGCTCGCGAACCATCCAATGTCGCGGCCAGGAACTTGCTGGGCAAAACGCTGGCGCAGGATGGTGCGACACAACAAGCACTCTTGCAACTGGAAGCAGCTTTGAAGTTGGACCCTTCACATCGCGCGACTGTTTACCAACTCATGACGATTTACAAGAAGCAGGGCCGTCAGGCCGACGCTTCCCGGATGGGGGCGAAGCTGCGAGAGTTGTTGGCCAAAGAGAAGGCTGAGGAACTCGAAGCGCAGGAGTATCAGTTGTCGTTGACTCCAGTGCTGCCATAAGGTGTTTGAGCCATCTGTTGTGAACGCTGGAATACTCGTTAGTGCTTTTTACTCAGCACTTTAGGTTGTATCCCTCAATAGCCTTGTAATACAATACCAAACAATGCCCTTTGGGGGCGAAATTCAACTCCGTAACGGGGGATTTGAAGTTTTGATTATCCGAAAGCTATTTTCGGGTCGGGTCGTGCTGTGGACGACCTGCACCCTGGCATTGTTATTGCTCGTAGTGTACACGTTGGCACCGACTCGCAACCATTATTGGGACGGCGTTGGATTTGCGCTAAACATCGAAGGGATAGCGCAAAACGAAGACGGCCACAACGTCACCGGCGAGGCGCCGGGGGCGGTTTATTACAACCCAAACCATCTGCTGTACAACTTCATTGGGCGAGCGCTCTATCTGCCGCTGAAGACGGTTGCACCGGGGATTCGCGCGCTTGATGTACTGGTGCTGTGGAGCATAATTTCAAGCGTCGCGGCTGCGTGTATGCTTTTCCATTTGCTTCTGCGGACGACGGCAAGGTACATGGTGAGCATCTGGCTGACGCTGCTCTTCGCGTTCTCGGCCACATGGTGGAAGTTTTCGACGGACGCAAACGCGTACGTGCCGGGTACCGCCTTGCTGACGCTCTGCGCAGCGCTTGTGGCGCGGAGAAAGGGGCCGGCTGTGGTCGCGATCGGGCTGTGTCATGCGCTGGCCATGCTGATTCATCAGATCGCGATTTGCTTTTATCCGGCGATGCTAGTGGCGCTATGGGCGCATCAGGCTTGGCCGGACCGGCTGGCGCGGGTGCGCGCGGTTGTTGTTTACACGCTGGTTTCGGCTGGCTCTGTTACGAGCGCATATCTGGCAGTTTGGTTCGTGGCGCTCAGGCGTCCGGCGGATCCGGTGGCGTTTCTGCGCTGGATCACCTTTAACGGATCTGATGTTCTGACCCGCAAGCCATTCTTCTCGCACGCGGCGGACATGCTTTTGGCGAATCTGCGCGTGTTGTTCGGAGGAAAGCTCTCACTTGCCCTCGGCTTCATGGACTTCAGTCTGCTGATTCTGCCACTCGGGCTAATAGTGCTTTGCGTTGGATTGATTGTGCGCGCCCTATGGCGCCAGGATTGGCGCAGGTCTGCATGGGCTTTGCCTGTAGGTGTAAATTTCCCCTTGATCTGGCTCGCCGGGTTTCTCATTTTCCTCTCGGTATGGCTTACCGAGTACCCCTACTACCGGCTCTTCTGCCTACCCGCCTTCGTACTGCTGCTGGGATCGCTGCTGAGGCGGACCAAGCTGCGCGGCCGCCAGCTTTCCCACCCGCTTCCGGCCTTCGTAGTCTTGATGGCATCCCTGAATCTGGTCATGTACATCGGCCCGCATGCAAGGGTTGAGGCATCTCCGCCGCTTCGCGTTGCCTTGCAGGCGCGCGAGAGGTGGACGGGCGATGTGGTTGTCTACTTTGACAAGTTCAATTGCGACAACTGGTGGATGAAGTATTTCAATATGGATTCGAAGTGGCGCAACGCAGACCTGGCCCGTGTAGAGCTATTTGTGGCAGAGGTGCGAGGGGCCATCAGAAGCGGCAACAAGGTCTTCCTCGACGCGGGAGTGCTCGCTTACTTGTCGGCCAATCCAGAGGCTCAGAAGAGTTTCGGGATGAGCCTTGCGCTGGGTCAGGCATTCGGCATCTCCAACGCTAAACACCACATTCAGTTTGTGGAAGTGAGGCCGCGCTGATCGCCTGGATAGATGAAGAAAGGCTCGACTAGCCATTGTGGCAAGGGTTCTTACCGGAATATCCGAATTCGAGAATAGCGATTCTGGGTAAATGACTGCGGCTGTCGGACGCTTGTCCGCGAATCTACTGCGTGATAGGGTGAGGGCGAGACAAAACGTCTTGAAAGTGAGGGTACATGAACCGCAAGCCATGTCTGACTTGGTCTCTCGTACTCGCAGTAGCCGCATTGGGTGCTTGTTCCAGCGAGAAACCCGCGAAAGATGTAAAGCAGACCGGAGCTGTGATGCACCGCGTGAAGGGAAAGCTTGAAGTGGGACCAGCTTCGACAGGAGCCGATACCGCACTCAATGCGGGCGGAAAATCTCTCTTCATTCGTAATGGTCTGCAACTCTATCGCCTCTTCCTGAAGTCGGCAGTTGAGATTACTCCTGACATGGAATACGAGGCCGAGGGCATTTACGCCCAGAAGGCAATTGACGAGATCGGCGATCCAGATCAAGGGAAACAGGGCTATCCGCTGGCCGCCAGTTGCAAGCGGGTGATCCGGATGGCTTGGGGCAACAACATCTCCATGGATGTCGCCGATGGGCATGCTTCCTTATTGCGCACGCAGATCAATCGGCACCCCGCACGGCCGATATTCCTGGTTACCAAGTTGACACCGGTAGCGGAGGGCAGCGGTAAGCAGGAAGCGGAGAAAGATCTTCCGTTGGTGACAGTGCCTGCGGCGAAACAGAGCGCTCTTCGGCTTGAAGGTCCCACCGTGCAGACGGCACCGCTTTGGGCACCGGAGGGAGGTGTGGTTCACTGCAAGGTAGTCGTTGACGAGAAAGGAAAAATCGCCGAGCTCGATACAGGAGCACAACTCTGTGAGGCCGTCCCATGGGCGGAGTTTCGCTATACGCCGCTGGTGCAAGGGGGAAAGCCGGTTCGGGTGCAGACCGAGGTTGAAGTACGATTTGAACCACGAAAGTAAAGGTGGCAGAGGGTAAGGGCGCCGAACCATGGGGTAAGGAGTCGCACACCCAAGCTGCGCCTGGCAGGGATTCCTTTGGAGCCCTTAACTCGGGACGAAAGAATGAAAGTCTGGTTGGGGTCCTCGAATGACTAATGACCTCTCACCGTTACGGCCTGCCTTTAGTCAGATTTCAACCGTCTCTGAAAAATCCAAAAAGGTCAAATCTTTCGGTCTGCGCTTCAGCCTCTTGCAGATCTCAGGCAGTTCCTTCTTGAACTTGGAATACCTGCTCGAAACTTCAGAGCCCCCAGGCAAAGACTTCGTCTTTGATGAAGCCACCAGCCAGTTCCGAACTTCCGCGATTACCCTATTCACATCGCCACCGTGCGCATGAATATCCTGCCCTGAGATATCCGATATAGATGCCCGGTAACGATACGCATCACTATCGAGGATCAGGCAGGCCT
>JAPKYY010000871.1 GCA_026394095.1 Acidobacteriota bacterium
TCATCGGCCTTGGCAACGGCACAGGCTTCCTCGCCAGTGGCCCGGTAGGCTTGCTGCCCCTTCAGCAGGAACTCCTTGCCAAGGAAGGTGGTTCGGGTGGTTCTGGCCCTGTGGCTGAAGCAGGCGGCCGTCGCACTGCCACCGGCACCGCACCTCCTCCTGCAGCCTCAGCGGGCAGCGGCGATGGTGGCCCAGTTGCAGGCAAGATCTTCACCAAAGAAGAAGACTACCTGAAGGCCATCCAGAGCGACCGCGAAATGCCAGACGACGTCGCTGGCGTGCTTTGCAAGGCGAAGGTCGACACCGAGTCCTGGATCGGCGCTGGCTCACAGGAATACGTGAACGCCCTCGTCAACGGCCGCGCCATTTATGCTCCGGTCAAGATCGATCGTGGCATCAACGCAGCCGTCTTCGCCGGGCCGAACGACCTGCTCCAGAGCGGCTACATGTGGGAAGAAAACAAGAAGCAGTTGGCCTACAAGCCGCTGGTTGTTGTCACCCGCGAAGGCCGTGGCCTGGTGGTGGGCTTCACCGCAGACCCCAACTACCGTGGTTACATCGACGGCATGAACCTGCTCTTCCTCAACGCAGTACTACGCGGACCCGGCGTAGCGCGCTAAGGCTGATCGCTTAGAGGCGAAGAAACACCACAAATTATTTCTCAAAACCCGCCCGGGGCGGACGATCTGTAGTTCAATCCTATGAATCGTCTTTCAGCATTGCCCAGGGCGGGTTTCGCCTTGATTGTCTTCGCAACGCTTGGATTTTCCGCAACCAAAGAAGTGGATCTCAAGCGCGATGTGAGAATGGCTCGAGCCGTATTGACTGGAGAAGTAAATCGCCTCTACAGCTATTACGGAAAAGATGGTGAGATCTACAGCGATATAACCCTTCGCGTCACAGGCTCGCTCAAACAAAGCCGCGAACTTGCAGATTCGATCGAATTTACGACGCCTGGCGGAGAGGTAGGCGACGTGGGTGTGTACTTCACAGGCACGCCCCAATTCAAACTGAATGAGCCCGTTCTGGTCTTTTTAGAAGAAGACAGCACGGGCTCACCAGTTGCTACAGCAAAATACGAATTAAACCAGGGCTTCCTTCAGGAAGTGGGCATGCAGCCGATCGAACTGCTGCTCAAGATTCGCGAAAACCTCGACGAGATTGGCGAACCAGTACGTGATCAGGAATGGGTACGCGCCTCTACTTTCGTCAATAGCAAGCAGCCCGGTACTCTGAAAAAATCAGGTGCGGATGAAATTGTGCGCAATGCCGGAGACGCCACCTGCTATTTGCTGATGGGCCCCAAGTGGCGCATCCCCACCGTCACCTACAAACTAGACCCCAGCCTCCCTGCAAACTTCCTCCCAGCCATCAGCACGGCTGTTTCATCGCTCAACAACGCCGGTGTTCCACTTCGACTGGCCCTCAACAACTTCAGCGCCAATGTTGTCAGCTTTGGCCCCATTGCCGGACAAGGCACCCTCGCGCAAACCCGCGTGTCTTATCAACCATCCACACAAACAATCGTCGCCTTCACGCTGGTCTACAACCGCTCTTTCACCTGGAGCACAACAGGCGAGGTTGCCAAGTTTGATGTGCAGGGAATCGGGCTTCATGAATTCGGCCACGCCGTAGGACTCGATCATCCACCAGCGGCAAGCTGTGACGACCAAACCATGTGGTTTAGTGCCGGCCCTGGAGAAACCAACAAAAGAAGTCTGGAAGTGGGTGACCTTGCCGGCCTGGCTGCTATGTATGGAGCAACCCCTCCACCCAGTGCCCCGCCCCCAAGCGCTCCACCTCCACCTCCCCCATCTGTGCCGGCTGGCCAGGCCCCACCCGTCCCGGGCTTTAGCGGAATGGTGGTCTCGGGGCAACAAGTCACCAGCAGCCCGATCACGTTGGCCCTGGCAGGCACTTCGTTCCTTACCAACATGCTTCAGGTCGTCATCAAAGGCCCAGGCTGTCCCACAACCACCGGCTGCATCATTGATACCAGATCCCTCCAGGGCCTGACGACAACCAATGCCACGGCCGTCTTTGTCGCTCGCGGCGGCGGGGCATTTACCGTCACGGTCAGAAATTCTGCTTTTGGTGGCGAATCTGCAGGAAGCTTCCGCTTCAACGTCGCTGTCTCTCAGCGTCGCTAACAAATCCCAGCGTCGCTAACTAGATCAGGTGGCCAAGCTTCTCGCGTTTGACCGCCAGATAATCCTTCGAGTGCACGCTGTCGGGCGCAATGGTCGGTACTCTCTCCGCAACACGCACGCCCGCCGCTTCTAGCGCAGCAATCTTGTCGGGGTTGTTCGACATCAGTCGAACAGCCTCGATTCCAAAATATTTACAAATTGCCCCCGGCAGTCGATAGTCCCGAGAGTCAATCGCTAGCCCCAGCGCTTCGTTGGCCTCAACAGTATCTGCCCCCTCATCCTGCAACTGATATGCCCTCAGCTTGTTGATGATGCCGATACCCCGGCCTTCTTTCATCTCATAGATCACCAGGCCCCGGCCCAGCTTTCCAATCGCAGCCAGTGCCATCTCCAATTGCTGCCGGCAATCACAGCGCAAACTGTGAAACACATCTCCAGTCAGGCACTGCGAATGGATCCGAAGTACAGGCGGAGGGCCCGTTTTCAGATCGCCAATCACAACCGCAACTGCTTCTTCGCGTTCACCTTCGTGAACCCACTCAAAGCCGTGAATACGAAACTGACCAAACTCTGAGGGGAAATCCGCTTCTGCGGCGTGAACTAGATCCATAATAGTGGGGACAATAACCATTATGGTCGAACCGGCCTTTGTCCTGCTGTTATTCAATTTGGGAGTGGCCGCATCGCTCGCCTCCATCCTCTCGCGCCTCCCCGCTTTTCAGCGGATGCTGCTGCAGGAAGAGCGCTCGGTAACCCAGCGCCTCGAGATGTCGCTCGCCTTCGGTTCCATCTTCGGCGCCGGCGCCGCAGCACGTGTCTTCACCGGCGCTTACCAGGCCGCCGACCTCACCGTCGCCGGGGCTTATCTCGCCGGCCTCCTCGGCGGCTACGTTACCGGCATGGTCAGTGGCATCCTGATGAGCCTGCCAGCCATGTTCGCCAACGAGCTCCTCGCCATGCCCCTCTACGCTGGCATCGGTGTTCTGGGTGGCCTCATTCGCGACTGCGCGCCCAACACAGAAGAAATCTGGCGCTACTCGCCAGTCTTCGATTTACTGGGCTCCTGGCGTATCTTCAGAAAACGCTCTCACGCCACCTTGATCGGCTACCGGATCCTCATCACCTTGGGCCTGCTCTTTGCAGAAGGCCTGCGGCTCACCGGCCAGTTCATGTTCCGGTCCGCCTCCATCTTTAGCCCGATCCGGATCGATACCGAGCCCCTGCTCCCCTGGATCGGGGCTCTATTCGGCACATCAGTCATGTGTGCCTTTCTGCCTCTCAAGATCTGGAATACAACCCGCATGGAGCGAAAACTCTCGCTCCAGCAGCGACTGATCGCCGAGGCGCGCCTGGCCGCACTCACCAGCCAGATCAATCCGCACTTCCTCTTCAACACCCTCAACAGCGTCTCGACCCTCATCCGTATCGACCCAGACCGGGCACGAGCCATGGTCTACAAGCTCTCAAACGTCTTGCGCCGCGCCATGAAGAATACCGATAACTTCAGCCCGCTCCGCGATGAACTGGCCTTTATCGACGACTATCTCGCGATCGAAGTCGTGCGCTTCGGTGAAAAACTCCGCTTCACGAGAGACATCGCACCAGAGGCTCTGAACCTCCCTGTACCTTCAATGGTGCTCCAACCGCTCATCGAGAATTCCATCAAACACGGACTCGCAGGAAAACTCGAAGGGGGCACAATCTGGCTTCGTGCCAGAATGAGCGAAACCGGCAAGCTGGTTCTCATTGTCGAAGATGATGGCGAAGGCATCTCAGAAGAAAAAATGGAAGACCTTTTTGGCGCCTCAAGCGGCATTGGGGTTTCTAACGTCAAAGAGCGGCTCGAAGTCCTCTTTGGCGAAAACTACCGGATGTCAGTCGAGAGCAAACTCGGCCAGGGTACGCGGACTGAAATCGAAATCCCGACAACCAGACCCTAGCGCGGCGCCATGCGCAGCGCACCATCCAGGCGCACCACTTCGCCGTTGAGCATCCGGTTTTGGATCATGTGCAGCGCAAGGCTGGCAAACTCCGCCGGGTCGCCCAGCCGCGACGGAAAAGGTATCGTAGCTGCCAATTGCTTCATCGCTTCCTCAGGAAGTCCCGCAAGCAGAGGTGTGCGAAAGAGCCCGGGGGCAATCGATAATACCCGGATTCCGAACCGTGCAAACTCCCGCGCCAGCGGCAGCGTCATCGAAGCCACCGCACCCTTGGACGCAGCAGAAGCGGCCTGGCCAATCTGCCCATCAAATGCCAATGTCCCAGTAACATTGATATTCATCACACGGGTAAAGCGGTCGAGATCGAGCGGGCCATCCTTGCCAAGCGCACGCTCCGCCGTAGCCACCCCTGCACAGTGAATCACCATGTCCAGCCGTTCGCCTTCATCAAGAGCGGCAAGAACATCACCTTCATCACAAACATCGGTGCGGCAGAATTGTGTGAGCGGCCCGAGTTCAGCCGCTAGTGCCTGCCCCCGGGCCTCGTTTAAATCAGCGATCGTAACGGAAGCCTGAGCGGCCACCAGCGCTCGAACACAAGCTTCCCCCAAACCGGAAGCGCCTCCGGTTACCAGGGCGGTTCTTCCGGCGAGAATCATTTAGTGCCCCTCTGCCTCGAGGAATCGCTCTGCTTCAATCGCAGCCATGCAACCGGCCCCGGCGGCCGTGATCGCCTGACGGTACTGCCTGTCCTGCACATCGCCGGCGTGGAAAACCCCGGTGATATTCGTACGCGCACCGCCATGCGTCAGGATGTAGCCTTCCTCGTCCAGATCGAGTTGCCCCACAAACGGCTTCGTGTTCGGAATGTGACCAATCGCAACAAAGAAGCCATCCACCGCTTCTTCCCAGGTCTCACCAGTCTTCACATTCCGCATCTTTGCCCCGGAAACAATTCCAGTCTCATTGGCCACAACTTCATCCACTACCGTATTCAAAATCATCTTGATTTTCGGATTGGCATGCGCGCGGTCAATCATGATCTTGGATCCACGAAACTCTTCGCGACGGTGTACAAGCATCACCTCTGAGAAGCGTGTCAGAAAGTTCGCTTCTTCCAGAGCGCTATCACCACCACCCACAACCATGATCTTCAAACCACGATAGAAGAACCCATCACAAGTGGCACAGGAACTCACACCCTTGCCGATCAGATTCTGCTCGCCCGGAATCCCAAGCCACCGCGCACTCGCACCCGTAGCAACAATCAGAGTAGAGGTCTCAATCCACGCCCCGTCCACATTCAGCCGGAAGGGACGCTTCGACAAGTCAGCTTCTTCTACCCAGCCATACCGGTATTCCGCTCCAAATCTCTCGGCTTGAAGCTTCATGTTCTCCACCAGTTGCGGACCCATGATCCCTTCCGGAAATCCAGGAAAGTTCTCCACCTCAGAGGTGATCGATAACTGTCCACCGGGTTCTTTCCCCATCAGCACGAGCGGCTTCAGACCAGCCCGAGCCGTATAAATCGCTGCGGTATTTCCCGCGCAGCCGGAACCGAGAATCACTACGTTATGCATATAGACGGAAGAAGGGCCGCTTGGGAAGATTCCTGCGGCCCCGATATCAGTTTACAACTTCAGCCAGACTAGTTACGGCGCCGGGCACGGAAAAGAATCGCACCCAGTCCACCCGAGAGCATCAGCCAGGTCGACGGCTCTGGAATCGCCGCATCCAGAAGATCATTTCCGCAAGCAGACCCCGTGAAGTAAGGAGTAATAGCTCCACTGGAGATACCCGCAAGAAATGAATACCATTGAGATCCCTGGATCGGTGCGCCATTCATATTCAGAGTCACCGTGTACTCAGCATGATTACACCCGGCGTTGTCGTCAATACAAGGACCGTTAAAAGTGATCTGTGTTGTGCCAGTTTGCAGCGCAGTCGGATTAGCCGACGAACTCGTCAACCAAACCGTTCTTCCATTACCGAAAGTCGAAAGATTGGTTCCAGTCGTCAGAAACTGAGTCGAATTCAGCGTCTGAATCCCGCCTGCCACCTGATAAAGATCCCCATCGTCAAATACACCGATTCCAACCGATTTGCCATTGATGGGCCCCGGCCCGCCATGATCTACCAGGGGCACCCCGTAGCGAATGACGCCGCTCTGCTTGAAGAACAAATCCGACGCATACAGTGTTGAGACCACCCCTCCGGCATTAATCGAATAGGGGTTGATCGTAGACAGATTGCCAATCGATGGCGACTCCCCACCATAGTTAAACTTCAATACCGCCTGGAACTCCCCGGTAAAGCCATTTGCATCTTTGATGGCATCTACAGTCACACCCTGGATCATGAAATTCTCTCGTTTGCCAACCAGGTAAGGGTCCAGCCCCGAGTACCAGGCATTGTTGTTGTAGGTCAACGGAACAGCCGACATAGTCGACACCAGAACACTGCAAAGAATTAGAAATCGGTTCATAGGGAAAAGGGCTTCCCTTCAGTTCTACCTGAGTTTCGCTCTAAGCGAAACACCTTAGGGCAAACTAGTCCGAAAGGAAAAGTACTATGAATACCAGCGAACGATCACATAGGCGAGCCAGCCGCACACGTAAGCCAGCACTCCCATGTAGCTGAATTGCAGAATCGGCCACTTCCAGCCGCCAGTCTCACGCCGCACCACAGCAATTGTTGAGATGCATTGCAGCGCAAAGGCGAAGAAAATCAGCAACGCCACGGCGGAGGCCATATTGAGATCCTGTTGCAGCGCCTTCTGCAGCCCCAGTTCGTCTTCTCCGCCCTGAATGCCATAGAGGGTGCCCAGCGTACCAATGATCACTTCACGGGCCGCTAGCGAGCTGATAAGCCCCACACCAATCTTCCAGTTAAAGCCCAGCGGGGCGATGGCCGGCTCGATCAGCTTGCCGAGTTGTCCAGCGTAGCTTTGCTCGATCAGTGGGACAGCACCATTCTGAAGGGGCAAGTGCGCCATAGTCCAAAGAAGAATCATGGTGAGAAGAATTGTCGTCGAAGCACGCTTGAGAAAAACCTTGGCGCGATCGAGCAAACGGTAGAGGATACTGCTCAACCGCGGCATCCGGTAGGGGGGCAATTCCAGAATGAAAGGAACTGCCTCAGAACGGAAGATCGTACTTTTCAGGATTCGAGCCGTCGCCGCCGCCGCAACGAAGCCGAGCACGTAGAGCCCAAGCATCATGGCCGCCCGGCTTCCGAACAAAGGCCCCAGAATCTCCCGGTCTGGAATAAAGGCGGCGATCAGCATCGTATAGACGGGCAGGCGCGCTGAACAAGTCATCAGCGGCGTCACCAGAATCGTTGCAATCCGGTCCCTCTTATTTTCAATCGTACGCGTGGAAAGAATCGCCGGAATCGCGCAGGCATACCCACTCAACAGAGGAATAAAACTCTTGCCCTGCAGCCCTACTTTGGCCATCGTGCGATCTGCAATCACTGCAGCCCTCGCTAGATATCCAGAGTCCTCAAGCACTGCAATAAAGGCAAACAAAATCAAAATTTGCGGCAGGAAAACGATCACACT
>JAPKYY010000409.1 GCA_026394095.1 Acidobacteriota bacterium
CAATTGCAGGGCCGCAAGAATCTGCGTCCCGAGATACTCGGCAATAAGGGAATTATTGCCTTGAGGATTGCTATGCAGCTTGAGGATGTAATGCTTGCCATCGGTTGCTCGAATCCTCGAGGCACGTGAGCCACCACGCATAGCGGCAACCCATTGCTCGACTTCGATGGACGGCAATGAAGCGGAGCAGTGAGAAGGTGAGGTAATCTGCATACTTTTTGACAGTCGGTTCAAGAGGCAATCAATTTCATGAGAGTTGTGGAAAGTTGAATGACGATAGAGGACTAACCCCCAATGAGGGTAAGGACGACCCACCCCTGGCATATGCCAAACCCACATATGCCAGGGGTGGGACAACACATTTAGGGGTTGAACTGAGCTGGGTAACGTATGACGGAGTAATTTCTCACGGCAATTGAATCAGCTGAAGTAGTGGTCAAACGGCCCCGGAAGTCGATAGTAAAGGCACTGGTTGGACTAAAGGAGAACTCAGGCACTTTCAAATCGACGGATGCGGAGACGCCATAAGTCTGAATCTGCCAAGCGGCACCAGCACCAAAGAGCCCTGCAGAGCCATCGAAGGCAATGCGTTGCTCGGTAGATGGCAAAGAGCGCGAATACAGGGTAGAACCCGCCATCCGCATCTCCACATCAAAGGCTGAGGCAGTGCCGGTGTGATTTACAGTGAACTGAACCACGAGACGATCGCCAGAATCCAGGAACGAAGCAGGAATCGAGCAGCTTCCGAGTACAGTGAGAGCAGTGGCAGAAGTAGACCCTCCACTTGATGAGCAAAGGACCTGAGGGAGAGGGTGGGTTTGACCCGCTTCCATACTCTTTCGCGCTTGCTGGGTTGAATTGAACCAGAAATCGCCATTGAGGCGGCCGCTGGGATCCACAGTAGAACCGAGGTCTCGCCAGCCGGAGCGTGTAGAGGTTGTTGTTGTAGACAGGCGCTGGGTAACGAAGCCACCATCGGAATCCATGCGCGCCAGTTCCGCACCGGCATTGGAGAGCCAACGAGCGAGAGGAGTTGTCGACTGAGCAACACCCGCTTGAATAGTAAGACCGGTGACGCCAACACTCGCGCGTGAATCGAAGAGATGGAATGTTGTTGCTGGAGAAGTGGTGCCGAGACCGAGCCGCTTTGAAGAGGTGTCAAAGACGAAGCTGGAATTGTCCTGAGTAAGAGTTCCAGTTGCGTCTGTGAATGGAATCGAGCGGTTCGTAAAATCAGTGAAGCGACAATTGCCCCAGAACGGAACGGTACCACTGGAAACAAGGCAACGTCCGGTGGCACCGATAGGGAGGGCACCCCATCTGACGGGTGAGCCTTGACCGATAATCATGCTGCCGGTTGCAACAGCAGTTGCTGTCGTATCACCGTGAAGGCTGCTGAGCAGGTTGTGCGCAGGAGCGCCAATACAGCCAGTTCGATACTGGAGTTTTAGCACATCACCGGTTTGCGGGAATGCACCGGCTTGAAATGTCAGTATGTTTGAGCTGACCAAGTAGTCGAGGCCGGAATGGAGAACGATCCCGTTCCGGAAGACAACCAAACTTGAGGCTGGAGACGGCACGGCAGAGAGGGTGAAGGTGCTGTTTGTACCGTTGATTGAACCGAACGGGATTTCGTTGTCTACGAAAGTGCCTGTACACGGTTGAGCCCAAGAAAGAGTAGGAGAGAGAGTGAGAAGCAAGAGCATAGGAGCGGATAGACTCCAGTTGCGTTGCAAAGAACGAAACAAGTTGAAACTGAACATTTGAATTCCAAAAAAGTGGGGATGGTGCAATCCACCTCCAAACTGCCAGAAGATGATTGCTCCCCAATACGATTTTGGATTTGAGGTTGGCAGGATTTCGGCTCTGCAACCGCTTCGCATAGCATTTGGAGGCGATCAAGCCAGCTTTTCCCCTTTGTTTACAGTCTCTTCAATGAGAGGCAAGAAGTTTTCGATTCGGCAATCATTGTTGTGAACGGATCTCAGGCAAAGATTTTTTTGGCGGGATAACTTTTCGGAAGGGACGAAACAAGAGGTAACCATGAACACCTCTTTGTCGAGACTGAGTTTGTTGGTGGCAATAGCAGGGTTGGCTCTTGGGCAAGAGAGCCCGGCCGATCTGGAGCGAGTGAAGGTGGGCGCGATGCCGCCAACTTTTGAATTGCCTTCGGCCGATGGCGGGAAAGTG
>JAPKYY010000259.1 GCA_026394095.1 Acidobacteriota bacterium
ACTCCCTGGACGATTCCCGCCAATATGGCGATCAGCTTTCACCCTCGCTTTGAATATGTTGCCAATGAAGTAGACGGCGTTGTCTACATCGTGGCTCAGGGATTACTTGAGTCGGTAACGAAGGAACTGGGCTGGCCTGAGCCGCATGTGATCGGGACCTTTGATGGGTCGACACTAGACAAAGCTGTGTTTCGTCATCCATTTCTCGATCGGGATTCTCTGGGTCTGGTGGGTGACCATGTGACGCTTGAAGCCGGTACGGGTGCCGTGCATACAGCTCCTGGCCACGGCATGGAAGACTTTATGGTTTCGCAGCTTTATGGCATCCCGACCTATTGCCCGGTGGATGCGGCCGGCAAGCTTTATCACGCCGAAGGTGCCAGCGGGACCTTGCCCGAAGAACTGATTGGCAAAACAGTTTGGGAAGCCAACCCGATTGTGATCGAGATCTTGAAGGCGCATGGTGCCTTGCTCAAGAAGACCGATTACAGCCACTCTTATCCTCATTGCTGGCGTTGCCACAATCCGACAATTTTCCGCGGCACTACGCAGTGGTTCATCGGAATGGAGCGCAACAATCTGCGGCAGAATGCGCTGGATGCGATCAAGAATGTGAAGTGGCTTCCAGCCTGGGGCGAAGAGCGCATCTCGAACATGATCGCGACGCGGCCCGACTGGGTTGTTTCGCGTCAACGCACCTGGGGCGTACCGATCACGGCATTTTATTGCGATACGTGTGAGCACATCATCGCCGACAAGGCCGTGATTGAGCCAATCCTTGAGCGCTTTGCCAAGGAGACAGCGGATGTCTGGTACGCCGAGGAAGCTGCGAACCTGCTGCCAGCAGGCTTCACTTGCCCGAAGTGTGGCGGTAATCACTTCCGTAAAGAGAAGGATATTTTGGATGTGTGGTTCGACTCCGGGTCGAGCAGCTTTGCAGTGCTTACCGAGGAGAACGGTTTGCCCTGGCCGTCGGATATGTATCTCGAAGGCGCTGATCAATATCGCGGTTGGTTCCATAGCTCGCTGCTGATTGGTGTTGGCTTGCGTGGACATGCGCCTTACCGTGAGTGCGTGACTGGCGGCTGGATTCTCGATGCCGACGGCAAGGCGATGTCGAAGTCGCTAGGCAATGGCATTGAGCCTGAAGAGGTAATCAAGCAGTATGGCGCTGAAGTGCTGCGTCTCTGGGTATCGAGCGTCGCCTACAACGAAGACGTACGCATGTCGCCCGTTATCCTGCAGCGGCTGGCTGAAGCATATGTAAAGCTTCGCAATACCTTCCGTTATGCTCTGGGCAACCTGCATGAATTCGATCCCGGTGTAGATGCAGTCCCAACTGCCGAAATGGAAGAGATCGATCAGTGGATTTTGCTTCGCACAGCTGACCTCACCGAGCGTTGCCTCGCTCACTATAAGGCCTATGCGTTCTACAAGGTCTATCAGGCGATCTACAACTTTGCCACTGTTGATCTGAGCTCGATCTACTTCGATGTGCTGAAGGACAGGCTCTATACCTCGGCCCCCAAGGCGAAGGCTCGTCGTAGCGCTCAGACCGCTCTTTACCGGATGACTCATGCGCTGTTGCGGTTGTCCGCACCGATTTTGGCCTTCACGGCAGAAGAAGCCTGGGCTGAATTTCCGAAGGCGCAAGGCGACCCGGATTCCATCCACGTTGCGCACTTCCCTACCCCTGCTGAAGTGGTTCATGACGTGACGGCTGTGCAGGAAAATTGGGATCGATTGTTGGGCTTCCGCGAACTGACACGGCCCGCTCTGGAGGCAGCCAAGATTGGCGCGTCGCTTGGTGCGAAGTTGCTGATCACAGTGAATGCGGAAGACTTTAAACTGCTCTCTGCCTATCAGGCGAGCCTGCCCTCCATCTTTATCGTTTCGCAGGTGGAATTGAAGCAGGGTGAGTCGACACTGGTTGAGGTACTACCGGCTGAAGGCGTCAAGTGCGAGCGCTGCTGGAAGTACACGCTCGACGTTGGATCAAACGAGAAGGTCCCCACGGCTTGTGCTCCCTGCGCTAGCGCGGTGACGGAAATTCTGGGTCTCTAGTAATGGGATCACCGCGCGCTCAGGCATTGTGGATCGCGCTGATCGTCTTCGTGCTCGACCGCGCGACCAAGATGTGGATCGAGGCCAAGGTCTCGGTCTACGACACAATCGTCGTGATTCCCGATGTATTCAACATTGTCTATACGCGCAATCGCGGTGCGGCATTTGGCATGCTGTCGAATGCGCCTGAAGCAGTGCGGCTTACCGTACTGATTGGCTTCGCTGGCGTGATTCTTGGGCTCATCGGGTGGATGCTTTGGCAGGCAACCAAGCCCGGCGCGATTGGAACTCTCTATAACCGGCTTGCCCTCTCGCTTGTGCTCGGCGGTGCAGTTGGCAATCTCTGGGATCGTATCTTCCAGGGGAGTGTCACCGACTTTCTGCAGGTTTTCCTTGGCTCCTATGAGTGGCCCAGCTTTAACGTTGCTGACTCTGCCATCTGCGTTGGCGCTGCCCTGATGGCGCTAGATCTTATATTTCAACCCCGAAAGCAGGCTGATTCCAACCATGCTCCCGAAACTCATTGACCTCGGAGGCTTCTTTCTCCCAACTTATGGCGTGATGGTGGCGCTCGCCTTTTTGGCTGGCCTGTGG
>JAPKYY010000234.1 GCA_026394095.1 Acidobacteriota bacterium
ATCAAAGGCGGTCAAATTGTTGGCTCCACCGACGAATTCGGCCTCGCCGCCGAAGAGAACAAAAAGTCCGTCAACGACGTCCACGCCACCATGCTCCACTGCCTCGGCTTCGACCACACCAGACTCACCTACCCCTACAACGGCCGCCAGTTCCGCCTCACCGACGTAGAAGGCGAAGTCATCAAAGAGATCCTCGCCTAGATGCACAGATGCTGCCGCTTCGGAATCCTCTGGGGCTTCGCCCTTAACTCGCTCGCGGCAGCACTTCCAACTCAATCCTCTCACCAGCCGCATCCCTCGCCGTATCGAGCTCAAAGTCCTGCTGCAATCCCATCCACAACTCCGCCGAGCATCCAAAGTATCGAGCCAGTCGCAACGCCATCAGAGCGCTCACTCCACGCTTCTCATTCACAATCCCGGATACCTGGCTCGGCGGCACTCGCAGTGCCCGCGCCAGTCCATTGATCGACAAACCCATTGGCTTGAGAAATTCTTCGAGCAGGATTTCACCCGGATGAACGTATCCGTTCGAGCAAACCATCTTCCAGGGAAGGCAACTACATGCTTGTCTGAAGAGATGAAGATTGGGAAGACTGCATTTGTTGGGTTGGGTGTTGTTGGAGAGTATCGGGCGAGCGGGCAGACGAGAGCGGAGTTTTGCCGCAAGCGCGGAATGCCGGTGACGACGCTGGATTATTACTTGAGGCGGGATGGAGCCAAAGGGCGGCAGAAGCTGGTTCCGGTGAAAGTGGTTGAGGAAGTGAAGCCTCGCCAAGAGCCGGGTAGCGGGCTCACACTGGTAACGCCGGGAAACATGCGTATCGAGATCGGCGTTGGATTCGACGAAGAAGCACTGGGGCGATTGCTCGCTGTGCTTGAGCGAAGCTAAGGCAATGCTTGGGATCGGATCGGCAACCCGGATCTATCTGGCGACAGGAGCGACGGATATGCGCAAAGGCTTTGAGGGGCTGTACGGGCTGGTGCGCGACGAACTCGGACGGGATCCGCTGAGCGGACATCTCTTCCTGTTCGCCAACCGAACGAGAACAAGATTGAAGCTTTTGTTTTGGGATGGGAGTGGCCTCTGGGTCTGTGCCAAGCGGCTGGAGAAAGGCCGCTTCGCCTGGCCAGAGGGAGAAGCACAGGAACGGAGCGTGTCGATGCGGCACGAAGAGCTGACGCTTTTGCTGAGCGGCATCGACCTCAAGCGCGCGCAGCCACGGCGAGGCTGGTTGCGGAAGCAAAATGCAGCATAAAACCGCCACAAAAGACTGGCAATGATCCTTCAGTTGGAGTAATCTAAGACTTACTCCACAGGCAATGTCTCAGTTAGTTCCAGTTCCGGCCAGCGAGATCGATCTTGGTAACTTACAGCACGAGCTGAAGCGGCTGCGGATCGAGAACGAGTTGTTGCGGGAGAAGCTGCGGCTGGCGCTGATCGACAAGTATGGCCCTTCGAGCGAGAAGCTCAATGATACGCAACTTTCCCTGCTTGAGGACGAGCCTGGAGTGAGCCGGGCGGAAGTGATTGCTGAAGCAAACCGGGAGCCCCTGCCGGAGACGGGCTTAGAGGCCAAGCCGCAAAGTACGGCGAGCAAGCACCCAGGGCGGCAGACCTTGCCGAAGCATCTGCAGCGAGTCGAGCGTTTCGTCGAAGCCAGGCCCGAAGAGTGCTGCTGCAAGGCTTGCGGGAGCGAGACGAAAGTGATCGGTTACGACGAAAGCGAATGTCTGGATTATGAACCGGCCCGCTACTTTGTAGTGGTGACGAAACGCGAAAAGCGTGTTTGCGGCAAGTGTACGAACGCTACGGTGGAGTCTCCGGCGCTGCCGGTGAGGATCCTCGATAAGAGTCTGGTCAGCGACCGGATCATTATCGACACGGTCGTGGCCAAGTACAGCGATCATCTGCCGCTCTACAGGCAAAGCGCGATTCTGGAGCGGGAGACGGGGATCGAGATCAGCCGGGGAACGATGGATGGCTGGGTGATGCAGGTGGGCGAGATGCTCTTGCCGGTAGTGGATGCAATGCGCCGCAGCTTAGTAAGTGGAACATATATTCAGGCTGACGAAACGACCGTTGGGGTGCAGCTTCATAATAACCGCGGATCAAATCATCAGGCTTATTTATGGCAATACGGAAAACCGGGTGGAGAGACGGTCTTCGATTTCCAGATGGGCCGGGGGCGAGAAGCTCCGAAGGAGTTTTTGGGTCATTTCAAAGGGATATTGCAGACTGATGGCTATGCGGCTTATGATCGCGTGGGCGGACCTGGAGTCGTGCATGCGGCTTGCTGGGCGCATGCGCGGAGGAAGTTTGTTGAGGCATTGAAGCTGAGTCCAAAGGATGTGACGGCGGCCCGGATGGTTGCCAGCATGGACCAGTTGTTTGCCATTGATGCGCTGGCGCGAGAGATGAGCCTGGAAGAGAGGCAGAGGATGCGGCGGGAGCAGGCAGGTCCGCTGCTTGAGGGCTTACGGGAGGAACTCAAGCGGATTCAGCGTGAAGTGTTGCCGGCCAGCGCGTTGGGCAAAGCGGTTAGTTACACTTTGTCGCTCTGGGTGAAGCTGGTGTGCTTTCTCGAACATCCTGAGCTGGAGTTGTCCAATAACCTTGCGGAGAACTCGATGCGTGGAGTAGCGCTGGGACGGAAAAACTGGATTCATGTGGGCAGTGTGAGTGCGGGGCCAAAAGTTGCTGCGCTCCTGTCAGTCGTTGAGTCTTGCAGGAGGCTGGGTGTCCCCGCCAGAACCTATCTGGCTGAGGTGCTGCCAGGCTTACGGGATATCAAAATCCAGCAGGTTGTGGAACGGACACCTTCAGCTTGGTTGAAGACCAAAGCCAACGGTTAGCAGTCAAGATGGTTTGGCCGAACGGATACGGATGAACGGAGGTAAGATTTCGTTTACGGCTCATAGGAGTCTCCTTCTCAGTGATAATCGGTCAATTCGACTTCAAACGCATCGCCTTGATCGCCATGCAATAACTCCAACCGGTTCCCCAGCGCCACACCCGACTCATTCAGATTCTTGCTCCGCTGGATGATGCGAATCTTCCGCAGGTCGGCTATCACGTCGAACGACAGCAAATGCCGGAGTGGCCGACGTGAGCACATCCATGCACGCCCAACCAGTGATGAACCGATAGTGAGCCACAGGCGCACTCGCTTCCTTCCAGCCGCTGGACTGAAGTCTCGCGAAAGCAGCTCCTTCCAGCAAATATGCAAATTGCTCGGATACTAATCCTTCATCGGGGGTATCGTCTTCCTCTGTGCTGAGCGGCATCTCATCCAGGATTCTGATGATGCACTGTTTGTCGAATGAGACTCGTAACAGGTGGGAGGCGTCATCGGGAAGAATGAAATCCGCAGTGATACCATTCGTCGACCAAACAATAGTGACTAGGTCACTCAAGCTTGCCTGAAGCGGCACACATATTTTGATCGGTGTATATCGAGGCAAAACTCAGAATAACAACACAACCTTTGCCATATCTGGGTTCCAAGTCCGGCAAGGCGATCGGCAATCCTCCCAAAACTGCCATTTCCAATGGTAAAATACCATTTATGGAAACCACAATTACGGTGGACAAAGCTGGCCGCATGGTGCTACCCAAGAAACTTCGCGACCAGCTACGTCTCGAACCTGGCGACACCCTGCAGCTTGTCTCCGACGGCGAGCAGCTAACCCTCCGCCCTTCCCGGAGCGCCAGCCGCTTACGCACCAAGCAGGGGATATGGGTCTTATCGGCTGGCACCCCCATCCTCGCCGCAGAAACGGATCGTGTTCTCGATGACATCCGCCAGGGAAGGCGCGGCGAGTGAAAGCACTCCTCGACACCTCCGTCCTTGTTGCTGGATTCTACGAAGACCACGAGCATCACAAGGAAAGCTTCAACTTACTGCTCAATCACAAACGCAAGGATGCATGTTGCGCAGCACACAGTTTGGCCGAAGTCTACGCCACCTTAACAGCAATGCCAGGCAGCAGACGAGTCAGCCCGGCAGAGGCCGTGCTCTATCTGGGAAGCCTCCGCGAAAGACTCACGATAATCTCCCTCGATGGCGAAGAATACCTCGCCGCTGCAGACTTGGCCGCTTCCAGTGGAGCATCAAGCGGAGGCATCTACGATGCCATCATTGGCCAGTGTTTTCTCAAAAGCCGCGCCGCGCTGCTCTACACCTGGAACCTCAAGCACTTCCAAAGACTAGCTTCAAATGTGGGAGAAAAAGTTAAAACTCCAATCCGATAGACATCTTCCTGCGCTACAGTGCCATCAATGAAGCTCTTCGCTCTATTGCTCTGCCTATCCCAAAACCTCAGCGCACCCGCCGGCGACTCCTATGCCGTCCACAACCCTTCCGGCGTCACCATCATCCCCAACGGCCGCCTCCTCGAACCCATCGGCACACACTACCCCCTCGCTCGCTTTCCCCACGGCATGGCCATCAGCCGCAACGGCGCACTCCTCTTCATTCCCAGCGACGGAGTCGGGCAACTTGTCACCAACTGGCAAAGCGGCTCACCCAAAATCACCGAGCTCAAGCCCCCCGCATCTACCAAGCGAATACACCTCAACGCAGGCGGCGCAGACTTCTCCCCCGACGGCACCCTCCTCTACTGGAGCAGCGGCGAACGCGGCACCATCTTTGTCTTCGACACCGCCACAGGCAACTTCCAGTTCGACATCAACCTCAATACCGCGCCCTTCAACGACAGCTTCGCCGTCGACGTCAAGCTCTCCGCTGATGGCCGCTATCTATACTGCGCCGACGTCACCAACTTCCGCCTCGCCGTCATCGATACCACCGAGCGCCGCACTATCGGCAGCGTCCCCGTCGGCCGCTACCCCTACGCCCTCACCGTCTCCGGCAACAACGTCCTGGTTGCCAACATCGGCCTCTTCGAATACAGCTCCGTCCCTGTCCCCACTGGGCCTGGCTTCGACCCTCGCGGCCTCACCCGTCCCCCCTTCGGCTATCCCAGCAAAGAAGCCCGCGAAGGCGTCGAATTCGAAGGCCGCAAGATCCCCGGCCTTGGCGACGACAACGCCCTCGAAGCCTTCTCCGTCTGGAACGTCGACGTCTCACGTCCCGATCAACCCAAGGTCGCCAGCCGCTTCAAGACCGGCCTCCTCATCCACTCTCCAGCCGACAACGGCACCACCGTCGGTGGCAGCGCTCCCAACTTCCTCACCGCCCGCGACAACTCACTCTTTGTCTCCAACGGCAACAACGACATGATCGAGCGCTACGACCTGACGACAGGCAAGCTCGCCGTCCGCAAGCGCCTCGTACCTTCCCCCCTCGTCGCCCGCCTCCGCGGTGTCGGCCCCAGTGGCATGACCCTCTCTCCCGACGGCCGCCGCCTCTACGTTACCGAAAGCGGCATCAATGCCATAGCCGTCCTAGACTCAACCACACTCAATGTCCTCGGCCACATCCCCACCGCCTGGTATCCCTACCGTGTCGCCATCTCGCCCGACGGCCGCCACATGCACGATCCTTCCCTGCTCCGTTGGGGCCTCAACCAAACCATCCAGGAGCCCGGACAGCCTGTCCTCCAAAACGTCCCCGTCATGGTCAACCACAACGCCCTCGCCCGCCAGTTTACAGTCAGTGACAACTTCTACCTCGAGCCTGAAGCTTCCGGTGTTGGCCACCGCTGGCTGGTCGGCGTCCAGCCCAACAACCTCATGCAGATGACCTACACCCTCGGCTGGACCTTCAACGAAAAATCCACCGCCCCGGGCCGCCGCTACTCAATGGGCTCGAACGGCTCCCTCATGCCAGAGGATTACCCCGAAGCCGGCTCCATGTGGGAGCACCTCGCCCGCCACCGTGTCCCCTTCCGCAACTACGGCGAAGGCTTCGAATTCCCCGGCGTCAAAGAAGAAGCCGACGAACACCCCACCGGTGCCCGCGAAGTCGTCAACATCCCGATGCCCAAGGTCCTCTATGACAACACGAGCTTCGACTATCCGATCTACAACACCAACATCCCCGACCAGTACCGGGCCCACTGGTTCATCAAGGACGTCGAGCAGCGCTTCCTCAGCGGCAAACACAAGTTCCCGTCCTTCGTAAACATCGCCATCTGCAACGATCACGGCGCGGCCCGCCGCCCTGACAAAGGCTATCCTTACCTGGCCTCCTACATGGCCGATAACGACCTCGCCCTCGGCCGCATCGTTGAGTTCCTTTCGCACACACCTTACTGGAAGAACATGGCCATCTTCGTCACCGAGGACGACTCAGGCGGCGAACCAGACCACGTCGACGCACAGCGCAGCTTCCTTCTAGTCATCAGCCCCTGGGCCAAGAAAGGCTACGTCACCCACCGCCACACCACGATCCTGAGCATGCACCGCACGCTCTACAACACCTTTGGTCTGCCCCCGCTCAACATGTTCGACGCCCTCGCCAGCGACCTCTCAGACGCTTTCACAAACAAACCCGACTTCCGTCCCTACCAGGCTCGAAAAGTCGACCCACGTATCTTCGATCCAGAGAAGGCCAAAGACCCCAAGGACCCAGACTACGGCCAGGCCCGCCGCACTCCCTTCGCCCCCATGGACGACCCCGAAGAAATGGAGCGCATCCTCAAACAGGGGGAGAAGAAGAAGTGACGCCCAGCCGGGCCTTCACAATCTCTCCGAATTTCGTTCCTTGTAGATGAGGCTTGTCTCGCCAACTCCAGGCCGTCCAGCTCATCTGACGCTCATCGAAGTAGTCCATCAGCTTTTCACCCCAGATGAGGTCTTCATCCCATCCACCGAACTCGCCGGCAAAGACCGGCAACTCGCGGGCCATGTTACCGAAGCACTCGTCCCACTTGTTGCCTTTATTCGGATAGACATGGGTCGAATAAATCACGTTCGGGATCTCAAGCCTGACCCCGCGCAAGTCGTAGGCCCAGTCGAGTCCGCCCACCATCACCACTCGTTTGGGGTCTGCGGCTCTTACCGTTTCACTCAATAAATACGCCCATTCGAGCCACTGCGAGACCGGGACATCGTGCGGCTCGTTTAGGAGATCGAAGATTACATGCGGCTGATCTTCGAATGACCTTGCCAGAGTATCCCAGCAGTCGATCGAGCCAAGATCCGGCTCTGGTGGGACTCCACTTTCAGGAGTCAACCACTGAAGATCCAGAATCGCAAACGAACCCAAATCCCAAAGCCACTTTACAATCTGCCGCAGCTCATCGACATACTCGCTGTTGGCCACTCGCGACTGAACAAATGGGATTCGGACAATGTCACAG
>JAPKYY010000024.1:0-7090 GCA_026394095.1 Acidobacteriota bacterium
ACATGATGCTCCAACCGCTTTGCCGCAGTTTCAACTTCCAACCTACAACCATTTGGCGAATTGTCATGTTCATTTCGGCACGCTCAGCGACCAGTTCAGCACATTTCTTTTTGCGGACGGCTATTCTGAATCTATGTCTGAAAATCAGTGGGATGCCAAGGGCTATGCCCACAATGCCCGTTTCGTGTCTGATCTTGGAATGCCGGTAGTGGAATGGCTGGCACCCGTTTCAGGTGAGAGTATTCTCGACCTTGGCTGTGGCGATGGAGCACTAACGGCCAAACTTTCCGCTTCGGGCTTCGACGTTTTCGGTATCGACAATTCAACCTCGATGATCGATGCAGCAAAAAAGCTTGGCCTCAACGTTGCCGAAGCGGACATGCATCAATTTAAGCTGGGCCGCCAATTCGATGCGGTTTTCACCAACGCCGTTCTGCATTGGACCAAAGACATCGATGCGGTGTTAACGCAGGTGGCAAGCCATCTCAAACCGGGTGCCCGGTTTGTCGGAGAATTCGGCGGCTTCGGCAACGTAGCCGCAATCGTCGTGGCTATGCGGGCTGCCATCGGAATTCATGGCGAAGACGACATGGGTTTCAGCTGGTATTACCCGACGCCAGATGAGTTTCGAGAAAAGCTACGCGAGAATGGCTTCGAGGCAGTTCGGGTGGAGTTGATTCCCCGCCCCACACCTCTGCCCAACGGTATGGAAGGATGGCTCAAGACATTCGCACTACCGTTTATTGCGCATCTGAAGCCGGGGCGCCAGCAGGCAGTTCTCGATACGGCGATGATGCTGCTCAGTGGTGTTTTGAAAGACAAGAGCGGGAACTGGACGGCAGATTACGTGCGGTTGCGCTTCCACGCGGTCTTGAGGCCGGCAGCACAAGCTTGAAACATTTCATCCACTTTTTGTTTGAGCATGGATTCCAAATCAAGGAGGAATAGGCGGTCGTCTTCGACAACTGCCTTTCGCGTACGGTCCACCTGCCGGAAGTCGCTCTCGGAGAGATCGCTAAAACTTGTCATCTCAAGACCGTATGCTTCGTTAATTTTGGCAATGTTGTAGCCATAACGGTCTTTCAGCCAGCCGATATAGAACTGTTTGCCCTCACTCGCCGATGGCTGTGTAGCCAATTGCCGGGCGCCCGTCTCCTGCCCCATTACCAATTCGGCCCCAACCGCACCCTCAAGCTTCACCTTCTCGCAGGCGCGTCCTACACGCAGCCGAATTGAGGCATCCATCCCGGGCTCGAGGACACGGGAGCCTTCGCCCGGATTCAGCAGGGTCAAGACGATCCAAATCTCAGCGAAATCAGTCACTTAAACGAAATCTCCCCTTGTTTCGGAATCTTAATTTTCATAGAATTTAGACACGGATCTTAATGCGCACACTATTAGCTTTGACGATTTGCCTGGAACTGGTTGCAGCGAACGTTGCCCCACTTGGCAAATATACAGCAGTTGAACGCCGTCATTGGGCATTTCAACCGCGTTCCAATCCTGCACTTCCTAAATTTGAATCCCAGGCCGACAAGAATTTTGTACGCAATCCGATTGATGCGTTCGTACTTGCGCGGCTGAAAAAAGCAGAACTTGCACCCTCAGTGCCAGCGTCAAAAGAAGTCCTGGTGCGCCGTGTCTATTTCGATCTCACCGGCTTGCCACCTACTCCGCAGCAAGTACAAGCTTTCGTCAACGACAAAAAACCTGATGCCTGGCCGCGGTTGATTCAGCAGTTGCTGGATAGCCCGCACTACGGCGAGCGATGGGGGCAGCATTGGCTCGATGTCGTTCGTTTTGCCGAGACCGATGGCTTTGAGTACGATACACATCGCACAGAAGCGTATCGCTATCGCGACTATGTGATCCGGGCCTTTCAGAATGATAAGCCCTATGACCGTTTCATCACCGAGCAACTGGCCGGAGACGAGATCGCACCTCAGGAGCAGGAATCTGTCATCGCGGCAGGCTTCAATCGCCTCGGCCCGCTACGCAAGAATGCCGGCAACCAGGAAGTGGCTTCCTCACGAAACGAAGTTTTGACCGAGATGACCAATGCTGTTGGTGCGGCATTGCTTGGTGTCACCCTCGGCTGCGCCCGCTGCCACGATCACAAGTTTGATCCGATCCGGCAGAGCGACTATTACCGGATGCAAGCCTACTTTGCATCTACACTCGAGAACGATTTTCCGCTTACCGATCGGGAAGCCCGAACCACCTGGGAGGCGACAGTCAAACCGATCGACGCTCAGATCAAAAAGATGCAGAGTGAAATGGCCAAGGCTGACCCGGTGAAGCAGGAGGAAATCGGAAAACAAATCGCACAGCTGGAAAGCACCAAGCCGCCACCACCTCCCACGCTTTACAGCGTCAAGACCGACCTGGCAAAGCCATCTCCGATTCACTTGCTCGCAAGAGGCGAATACACCGCAAAGGGTGACAGCGTCGGTATGCGGCCCATGGGCATCATGCTTCCTGAAGGCACACCGGAAGATAAAGATCTGCAGCAACCACGCGCTCGTCTTGCCGGCTGGGTCACGTCGAAAGAAAACCCCCTCACTGCCCGAGTGATGGTGAACCGCATCTGGCAATATCACTTCGGCCAGGGCATTGTGGTCACTCCAAACGATTTCGGCAGAATGGGTGGCCGCCCCTCGCATCCGGAGTTGCTCGACTTCCTGGCAAACGAATTCGTTCAAAGCGGCTATAGCGTGAAGCACATTCACAAGCTCATCCTGAGCTCAAGCACCTGGATGCAAGCCAGCGATACAAAGAATGTGAAGGCCTCCACTGACGACCCTGAGAACAAGCTGCTCTGGAAATTCAGCCGGCGGCGCCTTACGGCAGAAGAACTGCGCGACTCAATGCTGATGGTTTCCGGCAATCTGAACACCAAGCAGGGTGGCCCCTCCGTCATCGTCCCGATCGAAAAAGAACTGGTTGCGGCGCTTTACAACCCAACGCAGTGGAAGGTAACACCCGATCCGGCTGAACACAAACGGCGCAGCATCTATCTGCTGGTAAAACGCAATCTGCATCTACCGATGCTGGAAGTCTTTGATGCACCAGACGCGCTCGTCAGTTGCGCCCGCAGAGAATCCTCAACCCATGCCCCTCAGGCACTCGAACTACTGAACGGTACTTTCAGTAATGAGCAGGCCGAAGCACTGGCGGCAAAACTGGCAAAGAGCTCCGGTGGCAAGCCAGAGAAGATGGTCGATCAGGCCTACCAACTGGTAGCAGGACGGCTTCCGAGCCTCAAAGAACGCCAGGTAGCCATCGAATTTGCCCGCACTGCCACCCCGCATGAATTTGCACTGGCCATGCTGAATCTCAGCGCCTTCATCTACGTTAATTAGGAGCACCTATGAGCGAACACATCCGCTACACCCGCAATCGCCGCGAATTTCTTGGTGATGCCTTCTGCGGTTTCGGAGCCCTCGCCTATGGCGCTCTTGAAGCCCAGGCAGCCACGAATCCTCTCGCACCCAAACTGCCTCACCATGCGGCTAAAGCCAAAAGTGTCATCTTCCTGTTTATGGCCGGTGGGCCCAGCCACATGGAGACCTTCGACCCCAAGCCGCTCCTGAATCAGTTGCATGGACAGAAGCGCCCGGCAGAATTCGGGGATGTGAAATACCAGTTCGTCACCTCCGAAGCCAAGCTCCTCGGAACAAAACGAAGCTTCAAGAAATACGGCAAAAGCGGGATCGAAGTTTCCGACTTGCTCCCCCATACGGCTGAATGTGTCGACGACCTGGCCGTCATCCGCTCCTGCCATGGCGACATGGTTGTCCACTCTGCCGCTCAGTATCAGTTGATGACCGGCCGCATCATTCCGGGCTTCCCGTCGATGGGATCCTGGACAGTCTATGGGCTTGGGACCGAAAGCAATAGCTTGCCGGCCTACTGCGTATTGCCCGATCCGCACGGTGCGCTCGAGGCGGGACAACCCATGTACCTGAACGGCTTCCTCCCTGCCGTGTACCAACCCACCACCATGCGTCCGGGCAACAAACCCGTACTCAACCTTAGCCTTCCTCAGGGCGTACAAATCGAGGATCGCACCAAGACGATCAAGTACCTCAAGGCAATGAACCAAGCCGCATTTGCCGGGGAAGACAACGAACTCGAAGCACGTATCGCAGCCTACGACCTCGCTTTCAAAATGCAGATGGAAGCGCCTGAAGTCTTCGATATCTCGAAAGAAGACGAGAGTACAAAAGAGATGTACGGCATCGGCAAAGGGCCTACGGACGATTACGGCCGGCGCTGTTTGCTCGCCCGCCGTCTGGTAGAAAAGGGAGTCCGTTTTGTATGCGTCACCTCCGGCGGTGGCCCTGGCAATCTGCAGTGGGACGCCCATGACGACATCGAAGAAAATCACCTGCGCATGGCCAAGCAGACCGATCAACCGGTAGCTGCACTGCTCAAAGACCTCAAGCGCCGCGGTCTGCTCGATCAGACGCTCGTGCTCTGGGGTGGTGAGTTTGGCCGAAGCCCGGAATCGCAAGGCAACAAGGGCCGCGACCACCACAACCTCGGCTTCAGTATGTGGATGGCCGGTGGCGGCATCAAGGGTGGAACGGTAGTTGGAGCAACGGATGCCATTGGCCTCAAGGCGATTGAGAAGCCTTATCACTTCCGTGATATCCACACGACAGTTCTCAATCAGATGGGCCTGAATCAGCATGCATTGAGCTACATGCACCTCGGCCGAAAAGAAAGACTCACCGAAATAGAAGGAATGGTGATAAAAGAGATCGTTTGATCTCATGATTACCAACAACACGCTCACCCCTTCCCAGCGAAGCTTGCTCTTCAACGGAAGCTGCATGGCATTGATCGCTACTGCACTTTGTTTTGCCATCAGAAGCGACGTCTTTGACGCACAGGCGGCAGAGTTCGCGCTCTCCAAAGAACAGATCGGATGGACAGCGTCGACAGCCTTCTGGGGCTTCACGGTAGCAATGCTCTTTGGCGGCCCGCTCTGCGACCGCATCGGCATGAAGCCACTTCTGGGGGCAGCATTTGTCATGCACCTCACCGGTGTCCTGGTGACGGTGTTGGCACAAGGTTTTTGGAGCCTATACTCGGCAACGCTTGCCATCGGAATCGCCAACGGCCTGGTTGAAGCCGCCATCAACCCGCTGGCCGCAACACTTTACCCGGAACGCAAAGTTCAGAAGCTGAATCTATTGCACCTCTGGTTCCCGGGTGGCATTGTGATCGGCGGTCTCATCGCATGGATGCTAACCGGCCTTGACATTGGCTGGCGCATCAAATCGGCAACGATTCTGATCCCGACATTGATCTATGCCTGGATGATGTTCCGGCTTCCCTTCCCTCGCACAGAGGCCGTAGCGCAAGGTCTCTCACTCAAAGACATTTATGCTGAAGCCCTCCGCCCGATGTTCTGGCTCTTCTTTGGCTGCATGATTCTAACCGCAGCCTCAGAGCTTGCCCCCAACCAGTGGATGCCCTCGATTCTGTCGAAGACCACCGAGCTTCCTGGCATTGCCCTGCTGGTTTGGATCAGCGGCATCATGGCGCTAGGCCGGGCATCGAGCGACTGGGTCTTTGCCCGCATCTCTTCGGTACCGCTGATGATGGTGAGTACGCTGCTGGCGAGCATCGGTCTTTATACGCTCAGCAGTGTCAGCGGGTCTGCAGCCACACTGGCCGCATCGGCGCTTTTCGCCGTTGGCGTCACCTTTCTGTGGCCTACGATGCTTGGCATCACGGCGGAGCGATTCCCGCGTGGCGGAGGCTTTCTTCTTGCGCTCATGGGCGGCGTGGGCATGTTGAGCAGCAGCTTTACAGTTCCGATGATTGGCCGTGTCTATGATCAGTCTGGCCCGGCAGCAGCCCTGCGAACGGTCACGGTGCTTCCCCTGGTAGTATGTGTGATCTTCGGATTTCTGTGGTTCTCTGAAAGGAACGCTCCAAAAGTAAAGGCAGTTGGTCATGCATAGAAGATCATTTATCCCCATAGCAGCCGGTATCCCATTCCTCACTCAGGCCCAGGAGGCCAGCAGAGCAGGCTTCGCCGAATCGGACATCACCCCAGCCATCGGCAGCGAGATCCCGGGCAACTATCGAAAGCAATTTCACAAAACTCTGCACGACCCCTGCAAGGTGAGAGCGGCATATTTCGAGTCCAACGGCAAACAGGTCTGTCTTGTCGGCCTTGACGCGCTGATGATCCCGCGTCATCTGGTTGAGAAAATCCGTGCCCGCGTTCCCGGCATCGATGTCATGCTCGGCGCATCGCATTCGCATTCCTCCGGCCCCGTCGGTATGGTGCAGCCAGGAGAATACGATCACGCCTCAAAAGAAATTCAGGATCTTGCCTACAACCAAAGCTCGGCTGCTGATGCCGCCTACCTGAAGCTGGTGGAAGACCAGACGGTAAACGCGATAAACACAGCTCGCCGCAACGCTCGCACTTCGCTGTGGGGCTTTGGTGCAGGCAAAGAAGATGCTGCCATCTTCAATCGTCGTTTCCTGATGAAGAACGGCCTGGCCGTAACGCACCCACGCCCCGGCAACCCGGACATCGTAAAGCCGGCTGGCCCGGTCGATGGCATAGTCACAGTGCTTGGCATCTTCAACGAATCGAAGCAGCTCACCGGTTGTGTCGTTAACTACTCCTGCCACGCTACAACCAGTCCTCGAGGCATCTCTGCCAACTGGATTTACTTCATGGAACGCGCCATTCGCGGAGCCTTTGGCGAAGGCGTGGTGGTGGTTTTCCTGCAGGGCTTCTCGGGTGATGTCACCCAGGTGGACAACCTCGACACCACAGAGACGCCAAGCGGTGTCGATTACGCCCGTCTCGTCGGAGGCCGTGTCGGGGCTGAAGCAGTCAAGGTTCTGCTTTCGATGAATCCAGGCCCGCCACAACCCATCACGACTGCAGTCAAGGAATATGTGGAAGGGCGCAGGATCCCAGGGCAGGAACGAGTCTCAAAAGCCAGGGCGACCCTCGCAAACACATCGATCAACCAGAGTAGTGCCGAGTGGGTATTCGCCAAAGAGATCGTTCTGCTCGATGCCCAACTCAGCAAGAACCGCGCAGTTCCGG
>JAPKYY010000024.1:7100-7780 GCA_026394095.1 Acidobacteriota bacterium
GCAGTTCCGGTAGAGCTTCAGGCAATCGCCATCGGCCCAGCCGTCTACGTCTCCGCCCCAGGAGAGATGTTTGTCGAACTCGGGCTTGAAATCCGTAAGGCGAGCAAATTTGCTTTCACCAATCCTGTCTCACTGGCCAACGGTTGCGTGGGATACGTGCCCACCCTCGATGCCTTCGGCGAACATGGCGGCGGCTATGAACAACGACTGAGCAGCTATACCAACCTCGTCCCCGACGCGGGCCCCCGAATGGTGCGGGAATCAATCCGCCTGATTTCAACACTCTCACCATCACCCGTAAGCCGGCGCGCCACTGGCGCCCCCTTCACAGCGGCCTGGGACTATGGCAACATCGGCCCTGACAATCCAGCCATCACTCCGAAGTCTCCAATTATTCTTTTCAACGGCCGAGACCTCACCAACTTCTACCACTACACAAGGGAGAGCAAGCTGGAAGATCCGAACAAAGTCTTCACAGTAGCCAATGGCATCCTGCGGATCTCCGGACAAGAGTGGGGTGGCATCACAACCAACGAGATGTATCGGGATTACCGCCTCGTCGTCGAATGGCGCTGGGGCCAGAAAGGCTGGAATGAGCGCGAGAAGAAAGCACGCGACAGCGGAATTCTGATCCACGGTCACGGGCCAGACGGTGGATACAGCGGCATCTGGCTTGAGAG
>JAPKYY010000479.1 GCA_026394095.1 Acidobacteriota bacterium
ATCGAGGCCGAGCACAACTATGTTCGTTTACATACGCGGGGCGTTACTCACCTGATCCGTGAAACCATGTCTGCGCTCGAAGCCAAACTGAGTTCGAAGAATTTCCGTCGCATCCATCGTTCGACGATTGTGAATGTCGAACGAATCAAAGAGATTCAACCCTGGTTCCGGGGAGACGCAATTGTACTTCTCGATAACGGGCAGAAGCTCACTGCCAGCCGAAACTTCCGAGACCGTCTGAAAGAGTGGTTGGGTTAAAACTTCGGCTCGACGCCAAGTTCTTTCATCAGAAAGCAGTACACATCGGCAGTTTCTTCCATGGCCTTGCCGAGGCTGCTGGCTCCGTGGCCGGAGTTGGTTCCGATCCGAATCAACACCGGACGCTCCTTCGACACCTTCTCCTGCATTGTTGCTGCGTACTTGAACGAGTGAGCCGGCACAACACGGTCGTCATGATCTGCGCTGGTTACCAACACGGAAGGGTACTTCACTTGAGGCTTGATGTTGTGCAGCGGCGAATAGGCGTAAAGTGCCTTGAACTCCGCTTCATTGTCGCTTGAGCCATAGTCGCCGATCCAGCCAGCTCCGACGGTGAATTTGTGAAAGCGCAGCATGTCCATAACGCCCACTTGGGGCACAGCCGCACGGTATAACTCTGGCCTTTGATTGATCACAGCACCCACCAGCAGTCCGCCATTGGATCCACCATTGATCGCTAGCTTCTCACTCGAAGTGTATTTGTTCGAAATCAACCATTCTGCCGCGGCGATGAAATCGTCGAAGACATTTTGCTTCTTCAGTTTCGTGCCCTGCTCATGCCAGTTCTCGCCGTACTCTCCGCCGCCGCGTATATTGGCAACTGCATAGACAAAGCCCTGTTCGAGCAGCGCCAGTCGCAAAGAGTTAAAGTAGGGCACCGAACTAATGTTGAAGCCGCCGTAGGCATAGAGCAGAGTTGGGTTCTTGCCGTTGAGCGCCAGGCCCTTCTTGTGGATTAGCGACATCGGCACACGTGTGCCGTCCTTACTTTTGTAAAAGACCTGGCTGGTCTCATAGAGCTTGGGATCATAACCCGGAATCTGCGGCTGCTCGAAGATCTCCGATTCACGTGAGGCGATCGAATATCGATAAATGGTTGCCGGCGAGTTCAGGTTGGTAAAGACATAGAAGAGATCTTTGTCATCAGCCAGGCCAGGCCCGACGCCTACCGTCCCAATGCCTGGCAACTTGAGTTTGGCTTCAAAGGTGCCATCCAAACGATGCTGGTAAAGGTGATCGGCAACATCTTTGCTGTAGCTCAGAAAGAGCTTTCCGCCTGCAGTCCAGGCTGCTGAAAGCGAATCCTTCGTTTCAGCAATCACTGGCTTTTCTCTGAACTTGCCAGTACCCGTTTCAAATGCCATCAACTTGCCGAGCGGCGCACCACGATTGGATTGAATCAGAAGCAGATCACCAACGTTGTCAGCCAGGCTAAAGCGGTCGTCACTGATCTCCTCCACCACTGGCAGAAACTTTTTACTCTTCGATTTCAAGTCCATATAGTGGAGCGCATTTCCGTTCTTGCCCGTGCTTGGATCTTCCACCGCCATGACTGCAAAGCGTTCGTCTGTGCTTGTCCCGACAATGTGATAACGCAAGGGATGGGCCTTGTCTTCAAAGATCAGTTCGTCCTTGGATTGAGGCGTTCCCACCTGATGCGAATAGACCATGTGGAAAGCGTTTTGCCCCACTAACTCTTTGCCTTTTTCCGGCGCTGGATAGCGGCTATAAAAGAAGCTATCCCCAACCCAGGCAAAGTCAGACACCTTGATCCATTCCAGTTTTTCAGACAACAATTTCCGGGTAGCGAGGTCCATCACATAGCCCTCGTGCCAATCGGAACCTCCACGCGAAATCCCGTAGGCCAGATACTTGCCGTTGCCAGAGAAAGCCATAATTGCCAGGCTCACGGTACCGTCAGTGGAAAGCTTGTTAGGGTCGATCAGCACTTCAGGGCGGCCCTTTAACCCTTTCTGGGCGTACCATACTGCCTGATTCTGCAAGCCATCGTTCTTGGTGAAGTAATACATTTCACCGCGTCTGACAGGAAGACCGAATTTCGGATAGTTCATTACCGAAGCGAGGCGTTTGCGAATCGCCTCGCGATACGGGAGCTTTGCGAAGTACTGCT
>JAPKYY010000977.1 GCA_026394095.1 Acidobacteriota bacterium
AACAGCCTCTCCGGCGGCTGGAAGAAACGCCTTGCCATCGCCCACGCTGCCAGCCAGACCCCAGACCTCCTCTTCCTCGACGAACCTACCAACCACCTCGACCTCGAAGGCATCCTCTGGCTCGAACGCTCCCTCCAGCAAGCCCCCTTCTCCTGCGTCCTCATCTCGCACGACCGTCAATTCCTCGAAAACACCGCCACCCACGTCGCAGAACTCAACTCCGTCTATCCTGACGGCGTCTTCCGTGTCGAAGGCAACTACACCAAATTCCTCGAACGCCGCGAACAATACTTCGAAGCCGAACGCCGCCGCAAAGAAGGTCTCGAAGCCGTAGTCAAAAAAGAACTCGCCTGGCTAGGCCGTAAAGCCAAAGCCCGCACCCGCAAAGCCGCCGCCCGCATCAATTCAGCCCACGCCCTCATCGACGAGCTCAAAGACATGGACGATCGCGCCCGCGTCTCCAGCACCTCCATCGACTTCACTTCCTCCTTCCGCCAAACCAAACGCCTCATCGACGCCAAGCAAATCTCAAAGTCCATGGGCGACAAGCTCCTCTTCAAAGACCTCGACCTCGTCCTCGTCCCCGGCATCAAACTCGGCATCGCCGGCGCCAACGGCAGCGGCAAATCCACCCTGCTCAAGATGCTCATGAAGCAGCTCACGCAGGATTCCGGCGAAATCAAATGGGCCGACAACCTGAAGATGGTCTACTTCGACCAGCAGCGCGAACAGCTCAACCCCAAAGCCACCCTCAAAGAAGCCCTCGCCCCCAACGGCGACTCGGTCATCTTCCAGGGCAGCGTCATCCACGTCAACGCCTGGGCCAAGAAATTCCTCTTTGAAATCGCCCAGCTCCAGCAACCCGTACATCGCCTCTCGGGCGGCGAGCGCGCGCGCGTTCTGCTAGCCAACCTCATGCTCCAGCCCGCCGACGTCCTCTTCCTCGACGAACCAACAAACGACCTCGACATCCCCACCCTCGGCGTCCTCGAAGAGTCGCTAGAAGAATTCCCCGGCGCGCTAGTCCTGGTCACCCACGACCGCTACCTCATGGACCGCATCTCAACCCACGTCCTTGGTCTAGACGGCAAAGGCGGCGCAACCCTCTTTGCCGACTACGAACAATACGAGCAGGACCTCTTCAGCAAAAAAGCCCCCGTAGCCAAAGCCAAGAACACCACCAACACCCAATCAAACACAGCCCGCAAAAAGCTCAGCTACACCGAGCAGCGTGAATACGATTCGATGGAAGCCAACCTCGCCGACGCCGAAGCCCGCCTGGTCGCCAAGCAGGAAGAATCCGAGCGTCCCGACGTAGTCAGCGACCACGTCCGCGTCCAGCAGGTCTTCGCCGAGCTAAGCGTCATCGAGCAGGAAGTGGACAACCTCTACGCCCGCTGGGCCGAGCTCGAAGCCAAACAATCGCAAGGATAATCCGCATGCAGCAGGTAAACATAGCAATGCTCGGAGCCGGCTTCGTAGCCGAGTTCTATCTACAAGGTCTCGCCAACGTAGCCGGTCAAACCGTCAAAGCTGTTTACTCAAGAGGCCTCGACAAAGCACAGGCCTTCGCCACCCGTTGGGCCATCGATCAAGCCACCTCCGATCTCGACACCCTCATCGCCCGCAACGATATCGACCTCTTCATCATCGCCCTCCCCAACGAAGCGCATCTCCCCGTCTCGCTAGCTCTATCCAAAGCAAAGCGCAACCAGGTCTGCACCAAACCCCTCGGCAGGACAGCCGCAGAAGCTCTCGAAATCTGGCACGCCGCCAGAGACTCAGGCATGATGCACGGCTACGCCGAAACCGAAGTCTTCGCTCCCTGCGTCGTCAAAGCCGCAGACATGGTCGCAAACGGTGGCATCGGCCGCACACTCTGGGTGCGCTCTCGCGAATCCCACAGCGGTCCGCACAGCGCCCACTTCTGGGATGTAGAAAAAACCGGCGGCGGCGCAATGAACGATCTCGGCTGCCACTGCATCTCCGCCGCACGCCTCTTCTTCGGCAAGCAGGACCGCATCGAAAAAGTAATGGCCTGGGGCCGCCGCCTCGTCCACCACGACAAAACCGAAGGCGAAGACAATGCGCTCCTGCTGCTTCAATTCGCCAGCGGCGGCCTTGGCCACTGCGAACTCTCCTGGACCACCAAAGGCGGCCTAGACCTCCGCAACGAAGTCCACGGCACCGACGGCAGCATCTTCACCGACGTCACCCGGGGCACCCCCATCACCTCCTACACCACCAAAAGCGCCGGCTACATCATCGAGAAATCCGACACCGATTCCGGCTGGACCCGCCCCCTGCCCGAAGAAGCCTTCGCCTACGGCTACCAGGCCGAAATGCGCCACTTCGTCGAATGCGTAAGAGACAAGCGCGTCCCAACTGAAACCTACGAAGACGGTTACATCGTTAACCGCATCCTCGACGCCGGCTACCAGTCCATGCGAAGCGGCGAATGGGTAAGCCTCAATCCATAAACTTCTTCACAAATCCACTCGCCACCATCCCCGCCACCTGCACTACTTGAAACGCAACCATCGCCGCAAACACCAATGCCGCTCCAGCACCACTGCGCCCCTCCACCTCACCAACTAAATAGGCGAGATAAAGCAGTCCAAGCCCAATCAGTGCGCCAACCAGCAAACACAACTTCGCCACCAGCACCGGTGCCGAACCCAGGGAGTAACTTCCAAACATGCTGCTCGCCGTAAAGTAAACACCCAGCATTCCAATCACTCCAAACATCGTATAAAAGAGTATTTTCATGGTCCCCTCTTAGTGCCAGTTCACATTCGTGAACATCAACATTCCGGCCAGCATCAAAACCCCAAACGAAACCATCCCAGTCACCGCCAGTCCGATGCCAAGCGCCCACTGCCCGCCCAAATGTCCGGCCGCAAACGACCAGCCAAAGAACCCCAGCCCCGTAAGCCCGGCAACCAACAGCACCGTTCGTGTCACCCACGTATCAGCCGGATTGCTCATGTCGAGCAAAT
>JAPKYY010000027.1 GCA_026394095.1 Acidobacteriota bacterium
CACCAGGCCCTGCGAGCGTATTCGTGCGCACCATGTAGTCGTACTGTTCCCAGATCCACTTCTTCGAGCACAGATCGTTACTGGCCAGAAGCTTCAACAGATCCGCTTCAACACTGGCACTGTTAAACGAAGGCCCTTCCATCGGCACGTTCCGGTAAGGCTTCGTATAAGGGCGGTTGTAAAGTGGCGCTTCATCAGCAAGATCGCGATTCTTGATCTCGGCTACAACAACACCGTTGTCCCGAACTCTCAACATCCCGTCATCCGTCACGGTACCGATGACAGCGCTCTCGAGGCCCCACTTGTTGAACACATCAAAGATCTCTTGCTCGCGGCCCTTCTCAGCCACCAGCAACATGCGTTCCTGCGATTCCGACAACATGATCTCGTAGGGCGTCATGCCAGTCTCACGCTGCGGCACATGCTTCAAATCGAAATCAATACCGGTGCCAGCTCGCGAACCCATCTCGCTGGTCGAACAAGTCAAACCGGCGGCACCCATATCCTGAATGCCAACAATAGCGCCAGTCTTCATCGCCTCAATGCAAGCCTCAAGCAGCAGCTTCTCCATAAACGGATCGCCAACCTGCACTGTCGGCCGTTGTTGCTTTGAAGCTTCTGTAAACACGTCCGATGCCATCGACGCACCGTGAATTCCGTCACGGCCTGTGCGAGCACCAACATAGATCACCGGGTTGCCAACACCAGTGGCCTGCCCGTAGAAAATCTCGTCATGCTTGAATACACCCATGGCAAACACATTCACCAGCGGGTTGCCGTCGTAGCAGCTCTCAAACACGGTCTCGCCACCCACGGTCGGCACACCAAAGCAATTCCCGTAGTGAGAGATGCCCTGCACCACCCCGTCCAGAATCCGCCGGTTGCGCGCACCGTTCTTTTCGCTATCGAGCGGACCAAACCGGATCGCATCCATCACCGCAATCGGTCGCGCACCCATCGTAAAGATGTCGCGCAAGATCCCGCCGACGCCAGTCGCTGCGCCCTGAAACGGCTCAATGAAACTGGGATGATTGTGCGACTCAATCTTGAACGCAATCGCATATCCGTCACCGATATCGATGATCCCGGCATTCTCGCCAGGGCCCTGCAATACGCGCTCGCTGTGCGTCGGCAACTTCTTGAGATGCACCTTCGAGCTCTTGTAGGAACAATGCTCGCTCCACATCACCGAGAAAATGCCAAGCTCGGTCAGATTCGGGTCGCGGCCCAGCAGTTGTTGAATCTTCTCGTATTCGCCTCGCGTCAGCTTGTGTGTCTTCAGCAGGGCATCGAGTTGGGTCGGATTATTTTCGCTCATCGGGAGATTGCAGCCAGAGAATTCAACATGGATTGGAAAACGCCAAGGCCATCAGTGCCTGGCATCAGCGGGTCGGAAACACGCTCGGGGTGAGGCATCATGCCCATCACATTGCGCCCGGCAGAAAGAATGCCAGCAATATCCCGCATCGAACCATTCGGGTTGTCCGTGTAACGGAACACGATACGGTCCTCGGCTACAAGCTGGTCCAGCGTAGCCTCATCGGCCGTATAGCAGCCCTCGCCGTGGGCGATCGGGATCTGCAACACCGCACCAGGCTTCAGCGCATTGGTAAAGGGGGAATTGGTGCTGACGGTCTCAAGCCCAACGGTCTTGCAAATATAGCGAAGACCCTTGTTGCGAATGAGGGCGCCAGGAAGAATATGCGCTTCGGTGAGAATCTGGAAGCCATTGCAAAAGCCGGCTACCAGTCCTCCCGCATCGGCAAACTTCTTCACTGCGCGCATCACGGGTGAAAACCGTGCGATCGCACCGCAGCGCAAGTGGTCTCCGTACGAGAAACCACCAGGGAGAATGATGGCGTCAAAGCCGTTCAGGTTCTCACTGTCATGCCAGACAAAATCTGCTTGCTGCCCGAGATTGCGAGTGACGGCGTAATACGCGTCGTGATCGCAATTCGAGCCGGGAAACACTACGACTCCGAGCTTCATTGGGGAAACTTGAGTGTAACAGAAAGGGCCGCTTTTCGAGCGGCCCAATCGTATCGAAACTTTGAATTGTGGTGATGAAAGCTAGGCGGTAGCGGCCTTCTTGCGCGCAGCGCGTTTCTTCTCTGCCGGGGGTTGACGGTCTGACTTTTTCAAGTTTGGCTGGACGATAGAAAGTACGAATTTCTTTTCGCCATGCTCATCAAACTTAATTCGGATAGAATCTTCAGTGCATTCCAGCACCGATCCAAGTCCAAACTTGGGGTGTTCCACCTGTGCGGCGGTGGCGAAAGCGGGTTTAGCAGCCATTTCAAGGAGCTCCTCTAAAGGATAAACTCCTTTCATTCTAGCAAATCGAGGCAATATGTCCAAGCAGGTCAATCCACTAGCCCGAATTCGTAACTTTTGTCTTCAGTTTCCAGACGCCAAAGAGGTCATTCAATTCGGTCATCCATTCTTTAAGTGGCGCGATAAACCCTTCGCCGTCCACGGCGACGACGGCATCAGCATCAAGGTAGAAAAGGAATCCCAGCCCCTTTTCCTCGAAGATCCACGCTTTACTAAAACGCCGTACATCGGCAACCACGGCTGGATCACGCTCTCACTCGCCCCTCCGATCAACTGGGAAGAAGTGGAAGAACTCATCCGCGGCAGCTACGAATTCGTCTCCACGAAAAAAGCGAAGAAGAGGCAAAACTAAGTGTTGACTTCGCCATGTCTTCGCCTTATTCTGAAATTCAAGCGAAGAGGTGGCGAACATGAATCTCCCGTCTACAGGACCCTTACATTGCGGACCCTCCGGTTGGGCACATGCCCAATGGCAAGGTGTCTTCTACCCAACAACGAAGTCCAAAGACTTTCATCAACTCGAGTACACCTCCCGCTATTTCAATAGCGTTGAGCTAACCTCCAGCTTCTTCGCCCCGCTTCGCCCGGAGCTCAGCCAGCTCTGGTGCCGCCAGGTCCGCCACAACTCTGAATTCCAGTTCAGTGTCCGCGCCTGGAAGAAGCTCACCCATGAGGCTCAGTTTGAGGCCAGGGACATCGCCGCTTTCCGTGAGGGGATTCGCCCGATCGAGGAAGCAAAGAAGCTTGGCGCCGTGCTGATGCAGTTTCCCAGTGGCTTCCGTTTCACACCCGAAAACCGCACCCGCTTCGTCACTCTCCGTCGCGAACTCAAGAACCTGCCTCTGGTAGCCGAGTTCCGGCATTCGAGCTGGCTTGAAGAGGATGCCCTTTCGATGTTGATCGATTACCACGTCGGTTTCTGCAACATAGATCAGCCGGACCATTCGCGGGCCATGCCTCCCACCGCCTTGATGACAAGCCCGGTTGCGTATGTCCGTCTCTGCGGACGCACGCAGTCCGGGTCTTATCAATACTCGATGGACGAACTCACCGAATGGACCCACCGCATCCGCAAGGTAAGCCGTTATGCCAAGCGCACCTTTGTAGTCCTATCGAACGACCACGGCGCCCGCAGCCTGGTCAACGCCTTCCAGATGCAGCAGTTGCTAGGAATCGAAAACGTAAGAGCCCCGCGCGATCTCGTCCGCCGTTTCCCGCAAGAGCTGCAAATCATCCGGCCCGACCAGCCGCTCCAAACCGGCCTATTCGACACCCTCGCTGCCTGAGAAATACTCAACGGCAACGCCCCGGGCCGCGATCTCAGCTACAAGCTGTGCAACCGCAGCAGTCGGTTCTTGTTCGCAACTCAGCACGATAGTCCATTCAATGTTTTCGCGAAATTCCGAAGTCGTGATCTGCCAGTCGGCAGGAATCGGAGGCGACCTACCCAACAGATCTTCTATGGAAGGAAAGATCCACCGCCGCACCAGATACCGCGCCATGGCAGCATCCGGCTTCGGTCCACGAATCAGAAAATGGTCTTCGCCATAAACGATCAGTCCAAGTGGTGTAGTCAAAGGGGTGGGTGTGTGGTAGCGCCAAGGGGAATCGAACCCCTGCTTAAGCCTTGAGAGGGCTCCGTCCTAACCGCTAGACGATGGCGCCACACATTGCGACACTTGAAGTGTAACAAACCCTAGCGAGCCTTGAATTCCGGCAGCCGTCCCGGCGTCGCCGGAGCCCCCGCCGCATCTAGTTCCCGCTCCACCTTCTTCAAGTCCACTTCCAGCAAAACCCGAAGCTTCTCAAGCTCCTTCTCAAAATCTCGGGCCGCCAGATTGTAGTTATCCACCCAGAACTGAGCCGGCCTGCTCGTCGACAACCTCATATTCCCAGCCACAGTGCGAATCCGCTCCGCCAGCGCCGGCACCGTATCGACGTACCGCCCTGAAGCAAACGAGTCGCCCACCACCACCAGCCGTATCGCCGACAGCCGCTCCTCCAGTCCCTTCACATCCGCGCGCAACTTCGCCGGCGCGCTTGGCGTCAGCTCCAGCGCCGTCTTCATCGCCGTCAGCTTCAACCGCGTAGCATCGATATTCTCCGACGCCCCGGTCACCGCCCGCTGCAAGCGCGTCACCTTCTGCTGGAACTCACTCAGAATCTTGAAGTCCGCCTCATTCATCGAAGACGTTCCCTCGGCAATCACTCGAAACGCCACCGGCTCGCCCATCGGCGTAACCACCCCGCCCACTCGCTTCGACATCTGCACCTTATAGCTACCTGGCATCCCAAGCGGCCCGGTCTGCGGAGGCCCAAACTCCTCCAGCGCCTCCATCCCCGGCGGCGTCGGCCGCGGCAGATTCGTGGCAGGCTCCCGCAAATCCCAGGTCGCACGGTTGATCCCTTTCGTAGCGGGCCCAGTGATCGTCCGCACCGCCCGCCCACCGGCATCCAGCACGGTAAACAGAATCGCCGGCGCTTCCTCTTCCGCCTCAGCCCGCAACTCAGCCAGCGACGGATACACAATCGCTTCCTTCTTCTGATTCGCCGCCCGCTCAGCATCGCGGCGCAGATCCCGCTTCGACTTCAGCCCATCCTTCAGATGGTAGGTAAAGGTCGCCCCAAAAGCCGGATTCTCAGCCGTGTAATAAGCCTCACCCTGCGTCCCCTTGGTGGTCCCACCAAGTTTCCGTGATTGCACATACAACAAGGCATCTTTAGCTGGAAACAGCTTCGCCTCAGCATTCAACACCTCAGGCTTCAACCCCCGCAAGGCCGAGTAGTCATCAAGGATATAAATTCCACGACCAAAGGTGCCAACCACCAGATCGTTCTCGCGCTTCTGAATCACCAGATCATGCACAGCAATCGTCGGCATCCCGCCCGTCAGCTTCGTCCACTTCACTCCACCATCGAGGCTCGTAAAAACACCAAACTCCGTACCCACAAAGAGCAGATTCGGATCGGCATGATCCTGCACAAACGCTTTCACCGCCCCATTCTCCGGCAGGTCACCCATGATTGGAGTCCAGTTCCGGCCAAGGTCGGTCGACTTGAACAGATAAGGTTTGAAGTCCGAATTTTGATGGTTGTCGAAGGCTGCAAACACAGTATTGGCATCGAGAATGCCCGGCACCACCTTCTTCACATAGGCGCCTTCAGGCACACCGGCAATGCCAGCCACCTTACGCCAGTCAGTCCCCGCATTCTCACTCACATGAATCAGCCCATCATCACTACC
>JAPKYY010000528.1 GCA_026394095.1 Acidobacteriota bacterium
ATCGGAAGACTTTTCACTCCGAATGCGGCATTCACGGCGGGATGAGTTGGGTCAACTGATGTCGGCACTGAATGGAATGCTGGATCATATCAGCAAGCGGGACGAAGAGCTTCTAGCCCATAAAAACAACCTGGAAGAAGAAGTTGCAGCACAAACCAGCAAGCTGAGGCTGGCCAATGAAGAACTGCGAGAAGCCAAAGAACGGGCTGAAGTAACCGCACGGATGAAGAGCGATTTTCTGGCCAACATGAGCCACGAATTCCGGACTCCGATGATCGGGGTTTTGGGAATGATCCAATTGGCACTGGACACCGAGCTTGACCCCGAGCAGCGTGAATATCTGACAACGGCCAGAAGCTCGGCCGATTCCCTGCTGGTGATCATCAACGATATTTTGGATTTTTCGAAGATCGAAGCAGGTAAGATGCGGCTGGACGAAGTGCCGTTTCTGTTGCGCGAAGTAGTTGGGGAGACAATTCGCAGTGTGGCGCTGCAGGCCAGCCAAAAGCGGCTTGAGCTATTGTGTGAGATCGATCCGGCAGCGGGTATGACTTATCGTGGCGACCCGACGCGTCTTCGTCAGATTCTGCTGAATCTGCTAAGTAATGCGCTGAAGTTCACACTTGAGGGTAGTGTGACGCTGCGGGTGACACGGCACGGGCAGGCACTTCGCTTTGAAGTAGAAGACACCGGGATCGGCATTCCGGAAGAAAAGCAGCAGAGTGTATTTCAGGCATTTGAGCAAGCCGATGGATCTCATACGCGACGATTCGGCGGCACGGGGCTTGGGCTGTCGATTACCAGGCAGCTGGTGGAGCTGATGGGTGTGGCCATGGCGCTGTCGAGCAAAGCGGGCAGTGGAAGCCGCTTCTGGTTCGTACTTGCGCTCGAAGAGATTGCAACCGTATCGACCGAGACCGGGCCGTCGGTCCCGGCAGACTGGTCTGTGCTGGTATTGAAGCAGAGCCGGGCTGCCAGGCACATCATCAGCCGGGTGTTGAAGGCGCGAGGCATTCAGGCTGTGCTTACTACCTCAGTCGAGCAGGCCGCGAAAGCGATTGAGAGGCAGGGACACTTCGATGTGCTGCTGATGGATCCAGCATTTGGAGTAGAGCAATGCGCAGCACTTTGGCAGAAACAAGAACGAAAAGGTATGCCGGTGCTGCTACTGGATTCCCTGCGATTGAACGAGTATCTGGCCCTCAGCCGGCCGTATGAGATCGATCGATATCTCCTCGAGCCTGTACTCGAAGGTGACCTGCTTGGGCTGATCGCCCAGACCGGCGTGAAACAGGGTGAAGTGATTCCGAGCCTTGAGAGTGCAAGCGTCTCGGAGCGAAAACTGAATATCCTGCTGGCAGAAGACAATGCAGTGAACCGGATGGTGGCAAAAGGAATTCTTGGGAATTTTGGCCATCGGATTGTCGAAGCCAAGAATGGGCTTGAGGCAATTGAATGCGCTCGCGTGGAAGCCTTTGATCTGATTCTGATGGACGTTCAGATGCCCGAGCTAGACGGGTACGAGGCAACCCAGCGGATACGGAAGTGGGATGCGGCAATGGGCAAGCGAACGCCTATCCTGGCACTCACAGCCCATGCCATGGCGGGCGACCGTGAACTTTGCATTAACGCGGGGATGGACGATTACATCACCAAGC
>JAPKYY010000824.1 GCA_026394095.1 Acidobacteriota bacterium
CAGTTTGGGTAACTCCCAACTGAAGGTTGCGGCGTGCGAGGTGGCAGTTCGCCGCTCAATCTGCCTGCGGACGCGACCGACGAAATCCCGTTTTGGGTCGAGCTCCTGGTCTTTGAGTTCATCGATGGGAAGCGGATCACTCATACATATCTCTCTCTGAATTGTTCCCGGGCACGCTTGATGCGCATCTTGGTTGCCGACAGGCCTATGCCCAGCGACTCTGCGATCTCCTCATACGAGAGCTCATCCATGTCGCACATCACCAGCGGAATACGGAGTGTCGGTGGCAGGGAATTGAGGATTGCTTCGATCCTGAGTTGACGATCCTGAATCTCCATGTTTCTTTCGGCATTGGGCTCCACTTGCAATTTTTCGAAGGTGCCTGAGTTTTCGTCGTCGATGGATTGAGATTTCTTGCCTTCTTCCTTCTTTAAGTGATTGAGGCAGTGATTTACTTTGATTCTTTTGAGCCATGAGCGAAACGATGAGCGGCCCTCGAATGTCTTGAGCCCAAAGAAAGCCTTGACGAAGACTTCCTGGGCGAGGTCTTCGTAGTATTTTTCGTCGCGAGTGAGATAGCGGCAGTTGGCAAGGATTCTTCGCTGGTAACGCTCGACCAGTTGTTCGAAGGCACGCAGATCGCCTTCGGGCGCATTGAAGGCGGCTTGCAGGAGGTCGAAGTCTGGATCTTCCAGATAGTCCGTTATTGGCTTGTCCATGGGCGGAGGGTTGGAAGATTGAGCATCTCACAACAGGGGGACAGTTGGACATCCCGAAAAGTCACATCGAGGACTGTAGAAAAGATTTCTCGAAGAAATGTGACTTCTGTGCAAAGTGGCTTGTCTTCGGGTGAGAAGGCTCAAACCCTTAAAGGAATAGAAAATGTTAAACGACTTCAAAGCTTTTGTGATGCGCGGCAATGTAATAGATCTCGCTGTTGGCGTGGTGATTGGTGGTGCCTTTGGCGCCATCGTCACATCGATGGTGAACGACGTGATGATGCCCACAATTGGAATGTTGCTGGGGCAAGTGGATTTCAAGGAGCTGTTTTTCAGCCTGAACGGCCAGACCTACCCGACTATGTGCAAAAGCCGGTTGAAGCCGCTGCTCCCACTACGAAGGATTGTGCTTTTTGCTGCAGCGCGATTCCCATAAAGGCGACCCGTTGCCCAAACTGTACCTCCGAGCTTGGAAACTCAAGGACAATAACTGCATGAAGAAAATTCTTAGAACCTCTTTTTTGAGTTTGGGCCTTCTGGGGCTACTGAATGGCGATCAGGTAGTGCTCAAAAATGGAGACCGGGTCACTGGCAGTATCGTGAAGAAGGATGCCAAACAAATCACGATTCAAACAGACATGTTTGGGCTGGTTAGCACGGATTGGGACAAAGAGGCCTCGATTGTTGCGGACAAACCGCTGAACGTGGTGTTGCAGGATGGCAAAACGGTAGTCGGAACGCTTCGTGAGAGTGGCGGCAAGGTAGAGATTGCTTCCACGGGAAGCACGATTGCGGTGGCTCCGCAGGAGATTGCTGCGATCCGTAATGGAGCGGAGCAAAAGGCTTTCGAGCGGCTGCTTCAGCCCGGCTGGCTGGATCTCTGGGCAGGTGGTGGCAGTATTGGATTTGCCGGTACAAGTGGTAATGCCAAAACAACTACCTTTACTACCGGATTGACTGCTGCCCGAATTACGCGAACTGACAAGACTTCGATCTACTTCAATACCATCAAGGCCTCGGCGTTGATCAACAACAAGAGCGCCGGAACGGCAGAGGCTATTCGTGGTGGCCTGGGCTATAGCCGTAACCTCGCGCCCAGGCTTTTTGCAAACGTCTTCAACGACTACGAATATGACAAGTTTCAGAATCTGGACTTGAGAACCGTCTTCGGTGGTGGTCTTGGCTACAAGGCGATGAAGAGCGACCGGATGACACTCGATCTGTTGGGTGGTGGAGCCTTCAACTACTCGCGATTCAATACACCGCTGATCCGAAAAACCGGTGAGTTTTACTGGGGCGATGACTTCACGTTCAAATTGAATGCGGCCACATCGCTATTCCAGTCCTACCGCATGTTTAACGACCTGAAGTCGCCTGGAACCTACCGCATCAACTTTGACCTTGGTGCAACCACCAAGATCTCGAAGTATCTGGTGTGGAATGTTTCGATCAGCGACCGTTACCTCACAAACCCGGCTCCGGGCCGGAAGACCAATGACCTGCTGTACACGACAGGATTGGGCATTACGTTTGCCCGCTAAAGGAGAAATGATGAACTTGAATAAGCGCTTGACTGCCGAGTATCTTGGTACGTTCTGGCTTGTCTTCGGTGGATGCGGAAGTGCTGTGCTGGCGGCTGCATTTCCTCAGGTAGGGATCGGTTTGCTGGGGGTCTCGCTGGCCTTTGGATTGACGGTGTTGACGATGGCTTATGCAATCGGGCACATCTCGGGCTGCCATCTGAATCCGGCAGTTTCGATTGGGCTCTGGGCCGGGAAACGATTTCCGGCAACAG
>JAPKYY010000209.1 GCA_026394095.1 Acidobacteriota bacterium
CGGATACAAAAACGCGGCTCCTGTAGCTTCAATCGCTGCAAAACGGATGCCGTAAACGGGGCTCTCTTCGCGTCTGTCAAAACGCCCGTCGTAATCAAAGGTCACTGTGGTGGATTTGCCCTTGGCCAGAGGCTGCGAGAACTGCAAACGGTAGTTGAAATCGCTGGTCTTTGAGAATGCCACGGGCCCGCCCGCATCGTCGGTTACATTCGACACACGCATGGCGTCGTTGAAGTCTACCTGGATCGAAGACAGACGGTCGTCCAGCGGCGTAAAGCGCATCTTCACCTTGGCCAGCATCGTTTGCGACGCAGGCGTTACCGCCACGTCGATGTCGTAGTGTTCTACGTCGACGCGACCGCGGCGATCTTGCTGCGCGTACAGCGCCGCGCTAAGCAACAGAATTGGCAGGAATCTCATTTTGTTCATTCAGGATCTCATCCACAATACGGGCCGCTACTTCAAACGGATCATGGTCGCTACGTAAAACGCGCGCCACCTCCGCCAGGCCCTCTTTCATATCATCCCGTTCCTTGGCACTCTGAAGCAAACGCAGGGTTTCCACGGCCAGCTTTTCGCCAGTCATGTTTTCCTGCATCAACTCCGGAATCACCCTCTTGCCAGCCACCAGGTTCACCATGGTGTAGAACGGCACATCGACAAGAAATCTTCCGATCAACCAGCTCAGGCCCGTTACCCGATAGAAGCTCACCGTGGGCGCACCCAGCAGCGCGGCTTCCATCGTCACTGTGCCTGAGGCGGCCAGCGCCACATCACAGTGTGCCAGCAATTCCCAGGTTTGACCTTCAATCACATGGATGGCTTCGGGCAGCGAATGGTTAGCAAAAAACATGCGTCCAATCGTTGGGGGCGTCCCTAGTACAAACTGCACGGGCATTTTTGCCCCAATCCGCCCCACCGCATCAATCAACGCCGGAAGATGCCGCGCGATCTCCCCATGCCTGCTCCCCGGCAGTAGCGCCACCATTGGGCGGGTTGGGTCGAGGCCAATCGACCCCAGAAAATCCTCACGCGTCCGCTTCGCTGCGATATGCCGCGCCATCGGATGCCCAATGTAGCTGGTAGCGACACCCCGGTCGTTAAACCATTGCTCTTCAAACGGAAAAATACAAAGTAAACGCCGCAGATCACGGCTCATCTGCTTGGCACGCCCCTGCCGCCAGGCCCAGGCCTGCGGTGCCACCAGATAAACCACCGGGATGCCCATCGCCTTCAGCTTTCGCGCCACACGGAGGTGAAAGTCGGGAGAATCGGTGAGAATCGCCAAATCCGGCTTCTCCCGTTCAGCCGCCGCCAGCAGCTTCTGATACTCGCCGTAAATCCCCGGCAGATGAGTCACCACCTCTACCAGCCCCACCACACCCAGCTTGCCGGCATCGATTACGGGACGCACGCCTGCTGCGAGCATCTTCGGTTGAGCGCAACCAAAGAAGTCAAGATCGCTGCGTTTTCGGCGCAAAGCGTCCACCACGCCAGTGGCGTAAAAATCGCCACTCGCTTCCCCTGCCGAGATCAGGATCTTACGCGCCACTTCTACCCAGCGTATCGCGCTATCATTCGGTTGTTGATGACAGAGCGGTTGACGGTGAAGGCATTCGCGGAGCGTTTCCGCAAAGAGATGGTTCCTCTCTCGGGGAAGATCAGTTTCTATTCCGCAGGCTTGCGCCTGAACGAAGAAGACGAAAAAGAGCTGATCTACGATCCAGTTGGCAGTTTGCCGCCCATGGTGCGCGAGCTTTTGCCCGACATGTCGATCGTTTTGGTGCCGCATCTGGAAGGCACTGGTGAAGTCACTGTTGTGATGGATCCCCCGAAAAGCGCGGTTAAAGAAGAAGCCGAAGACCGCATCTGGCAGAACGAAACCCTCATCGACAACAACGTCGTGCTCACCTTCGCCGTGCAGGGTTGCGACAGTGGCGAGTATCACTACCGCCTCTTCCGCATCATCGCTGCCAAGGTTGTAGAGCGCGCTGCACCCAAGTTCTGGAACGAATTCGAAGAGATCCTCCGCGACGAATTAAAGCGCCGTGTCCATGGCGAAGTAGACGAAGAGAGCTGGAAGGCTAAGGATGAACTCCTCGCCGCCGCAACCACTCCCTGGCGCGATTCCAAAATGTTCCGGGCCTACGCCAAAATCGCGACGATCGATACTTTGACGCTGTATCTCCACGGCCTCTGCTGTGACATCGACGTCGAACCCGGCCCACGCCAGATGCAAAGCCGCGAAATGCGCAAGCGCCTCCTCTGGCTGCACGAAAAGATCGGAGCCCCCGAAGGCTACGTGATTTTTCCTGAGCAGAAGAAGACCTAAGAATCCGCTAAGCTAGAGCTTGAGGAACGGTCTCCTTGAACCTGACAATTACTCTTCCAGATTCAGACCTGCAAGCCTTGCAAGCCAAGGCCAAAGCCCGTGGAGTAACTGCGGAGCAGTATGCCTTACAGGTACTTGAAAGAGATCTGGCCCCAGATTGGCTTCGCAAATCGTGGTCTGTCGCTGCGGAGGCTGGTCTCGATCTATTGTCTATGGATGAGATAGAAGCCGAGATCACAGCCGCAAGGAAAGCACGGCGCTCAACCGGCTCGCATCAAAAAGCATGATCCGAGTCGTGCTCGACACGAACATCATTGTCTCGGCCTTACTACAACCGCTCGGGCCTCCGGCAGAGGTGCTCCTATTGGCCTTGGGAACCTCGCTTCAGATGTGTATTAGCGGCGAGATTTTCGCGGAGTACGAAGAAGTAATTCGCCGTCCTCGATTTCGACTGCCCGAAGAAACACTTGCCACGGCCATGGAAACAATTCGGGCGAAGGCTCTTTGGGTACGGCCCGTTCAGACAGTTCAAGTGTGCTCCGACCCCGATGACAACATCTTCCTCGAATGTGCCCAAGCTGCGCGTGCTGCTTATCTAGTAACAGGAAACCTAAGGCATTTCCCTCCAGCCTGGCAAGGCACTGAGGTAGTTACGCCTCGCCAGATCATGGAAATAGTTCTACGTTAAGACTGAACTCCCAAGCCCGCTCGATCCGCTGGTCAGCCCAACTGGCAATTGAGTTCCGCACCAGGGACAAAAGCCGATCACTATGCCCTCGCCCTTCTTAGCTGAGGTGATGATCGAGTACATGCCACATTGCAAATCCAGGCCGCGATCAGGAATGTCGGCAGAGTAATATGCCACGTGGAAGCAAGGGTGTTTCTCGTATTGCAAAAAATGCTGAACTTCGAAAAATTGCAGAAGACTTTGCATACAGTCGCTGCACGTGGAAAGATGCCGAGTATGGTCAGACGCTGGGAGCTCATCCCACTCCTCCCGAATTAGGAGTCTGCGCCAGACATCTTTGTCGACTGTTCCAAACTCTTTGCGCATACTATCTTCAAACTGCCTACAGAACATTCAGTTTTGCCCTCCCATCTGGTGCTCATACTTGCACCGCTGGCTTCAGGCTGATATCGCTCCACTCGTATCGACTTCTCCAGGCCCCCCGTGACGGCAATCTCATAGCTATTCTGCATCCGCATCAGCGTCTCCATATCCACACCAAAGGCCTTTTCGAATCGCAGAGCCATCTCACCTGAAAGGTTTGCCTTGGCATTGAGCAGGCTGGAAAGTGTAGGCCGCGAAACACGGAGAATCTTTGCCGCTCCAGTGGCGGATAGCTCATAGGCCTCGATAATCTCGGTCTTCAAAAAGCGGCCAGGGTGCACGGGCTTTAGCATTCGCATGATTTACTCCTCAGTGATAGTCTTCAAAATCGCTATCGACGATTGGCTTCAGTATTTTGAAACCCTCAGCAAACTTGCCTCGAGTTTACTCTGCTCAAACCACCGAAGAACCGAACGCTGATCCTGGAGCGTCTCAACATAAAGCAGCAAGCGGTATTTGGGAAAGTCTTCCTCAGCCAATTCAGGAAATACGCCAACATCTCGATTGTGCTGCAAAATCAAAGACTCTTCGTCTCCTTGGCCGCGACAATATTCGCCACCTCTGCTTCCTGCTTCGTATGGCTCAAGCGAAATTCGCAAAACCTTACTCAACTCAACTGCCAGCAGATCGATGTCTTCTGAAAGAAATCCAAAGAGGTAAACCATCGAGACCTCACTTCAACAACTCCGCAATCCCGTCATACCCAGCCGCCCGCGCCAACTCCCCAGCCGTCTTTCCCACCTTGTTTTTCCGTGTCCTATCCGCGCCCTTCTTCAGCAACAACGACACCATCTCCTCACGCCCCCAACTCGCCGCGTAGTGCAACGGCGTCGCCTTCGAATCCCGATCCAGCGCATGAATATCCGCCCCCCGCTCCAGTAACAACTGCGCCATCGCCAACTGCCCCGCCAGCGCCGCATCATGCAGCGGCGTAGCGCCATTCGCATTCAACGCATTCGCACTCGCCCCTGCCGCAAGCAACAGCTCAGCAATCCCCATATGGCCTTTAAGACAAGCATCATGTATGAGTGTGCTGCCATTAGGCGTGGGCGCATCCGGATCCATCTTCCGCTCGAGCAGCAGCTGCACCACCTCCGTCTGCCCCTTCAGCACCGCATCTTCCATTTGCTTGGCCGCCCCACGCGCATCCCCACCCGCAATCTTCGCGCCCTTCCCCATCAGATAGTCCACCACCAGCGCATGCCGTTGCCGGAGTGCTTCATCAAGCGGCGTCGCGCCACTCTGATCCTTGGCATCCATTTCAGCCCCAGCCACAATCAACAACTGCGCCACCTCAAGAAAGCCCCGCGTCGCCGCCTCATGCAACGGCGTAATCTTCGTATCCTTGATCCGGTGCTTCGGGTTGGCCCCAGCCTTCAACAACAACTCAACAACCGCCGCATGCCCCTTCCAGGCCGCCTCATCCAGTGCCGTCGCCCCACTCCCATCCTCGGCATCCACATCCACCTTGTGAGCCAGCAAAAACTGCACAATCTCTTTGTGCCCGCGGCTCGACGCAAGATGCAACGCCGTTGACCCCACCCTGTGCCGCCTCTTCAAATCCGCACCCCGCGACGCCAGCAACTCCACCATATCCAGATGATTCGTCAAAATTGCGTAGTGCAAAGGAGTAGAGCCGCTTTCCGCATGCGCAGCGTTGATGTCCATGTGAGGAGCATCCACTTCCGCCCCACGCTCCAGCAACAGAATCGCGATTTCTTTATGCCCGCCCCAGGCCGCATCATGCAGAGGCGTCCCACCCAGACTGTCCCGCTCCTTGACTGAGACTCCTGTCTCAATCAATGCCTTAACTTTATCGATATCCCCAGCCCGCACCGCGCTGTGCAATCCCTGATCCGCCCCAAGGATCAGGGAGCACAGCAGAAATAGGATGCAGCGCTTCACATCCGCTAGACTACCGCTATTTCTTCTTGGTAGCCGGCGCAGGTGCAGGAGCCGCAGCTTTGCCTTCGGCCTGCAGCTTCTCGATCTCGGTCACCAGACGGTCACCGGAGATCACGTCGGGATAAAGACCAGCAGCAGTCCACTGCCAATCCATCCGGATCTGACCCTTCTGATCGATCAGGAACACATGCGGAAAATACATGGCCGGGCGATCGGGAGAAGCCTTCACATAGCTGCTCGCCACCTGACCCGCATCAAAGAGAATCGGGTTCGTAACCTTGAACACATTGATGTACTTCTTCACTTCATCGAAGGTATCCGGAGGAACCACGATGCTCAGCACGCCAACGCTATCGCCAAACTTCGCCTTCACACGGCCTTCGATCGACCGTGTCAGTGCCTGGCACTTCTCGCACTTGGTCTGCATGAATTCAATAATCAGCACCTTGCCCCGGTAATCGAGAATATCGTGCTGCTTCATGTTCACATCGGGCAACGAAAAGCTGGGCGCCCTTCGTCCGCTGTATTCATTGGCTGCCATCAAGGCAAAGGCACTCAGGCCCAACAAAATCAAATGTCTCATGATTACTTTCCTTCTACCAGTTTCTTCAGGCTTTCCCCGTAGGGCGCCTGGGCCACACCACGCTCGGTGATGATTCCCGTGACGTACCGGTTGGGAGTCATGTCGAAGGCAGGGTTCTTCACCTTCGTACCGTCGGGCGCAACCTTATGTCCAAACATTGCCGTTACCTCACTCGCAGCGCGCTCCTCAATCGGGATCTGTTCGCCACTGGCGATATTCATATCGAGAGTGGAAATTGGAGCTGCCACATAGAACGGAACACCATTCTCTTTGGCCAGTACCGCGACTCCATAAGTGCCGATCTTGTTCGCTACATCGCCGTTAGAAGCAATGCGGTCAGCACCTACCACGACGCAGCCAATCCGGCCGCTACGCAGAAAATGCCCAGCCATGTTATCGGTAATCAGCGTCGTATCGATGCCATCCTTTTGCAGTTCCCAAACCGTAAGACGGCTGCCCTGTAGAAAAGGTCTCGTCTCATCGGCAAAGACATCGATCTTCTTGCCTGACTCTACTGCCGCGCGGATCACACCCAGTGCCGTACCGTAACCAGCCGTCGCCAGCGCCCCTGCATTGCAATGCGTCAGCACCGTCTTGCCATCTGGAACCAGTGGCGCACCATGCGCGCCAATCCGCTTGTTGATCGCGATGTCTTCTGCGTGCACATTCTGCGCTTCAGCCACCAGCTTTTCGCGCACAACGCTCAACGGTTCGCCACTCAGGCTCTGCCGCAGCTTCTTCATACGGTCGATGCCCCAGAAGAGATTCACTGCTGTGGGCCGCTTGGCCGCCAGCGTTGCGCAAATTTCTTCAAATTCAGCTTCGAAGTTCTCGTCGCTAGCCTGCTGGGCGCCTATTGCAACTCCCATCGCGGCGGCCACACCAATCGCGGGCGCGCCTCGAATGATCATCGTAAAGATCGCATCGGCCACTTCTTTGTAGTTGCGGCAAAGAACAAATTCTTCCACATGCGGCAGGCGAGTCTGGTCGATCATCTCGACTCCCTGCGCAGTCCAACGTAAGGTCTCAATCATGAGCGGTTCAGTAAGTCTCCTTGTAAAATTGATCCGGCCATGAAGGTCAGATTATAGGCTGCATGCGTCAGCGAAGACGCAGCTGTCGAGCCCGTCTTGTGACGGACGATTCCAAACACAATGCTGGCAAGTGCCAGTATCAATACCAGTTGCCACTTCCAGTTGTACTGTGGCCCGTGCAGCAAAGCAAAAGGCACAGCCGTCGCTACAATGCCACCCACCAGGCCCAGGCTGCGTACAAACAGTGGCTGGGCAAAGCCGCGAAACATCAGTTCCTCAAATACCGGCCCAATCGTTGTCGCTGCGATGCCGATCGCAATTACGCTCCAACGGTCTTTCATCAGCGAATCGATGGCCATAGTCTCTTGCGATGTCCTCAAGACAAAGGCCAGGATCGCCATCCCCATCGCCAGTGCTGGCCCAAGCATCGCTGTCAGTGCCATATGCCTCCACGGCACTCGCCAATCCATCGCTGCCCAGAAATCCAGCCCGTAGCGAGCCTTCAACATCATGTAAAGGCTGCCACTCACACCCACATAAATCAGCACCTGCGAGACTGCCGTCACTACACCTTTTTGTGGAATCACAAACGACAGCAGCTTCGCCGACAGCGCAGCTACAACCAGACATGGCAATACAGCTCCCAGCAAAATGCCGAGATCTTCGTAGTTCCAGACTGGCTCTGAATCGCGCCGCTCCATTGGCCCTTAACCTTCAATCAATAATGCCGCAACTAAAGGCACCATGATTTCATGATGTCCTGTCAGAGAATATCCTTTGCCGCCCGCCTTGGCGTGAGGCCGTTCTACAACGTTCATCTTGGGGCGGTAATGTTGCAGAAAGTCGAAATTGACGGTTGTGAAGTTTTCCAGCTTCACACCCAGGTTCCGTACGCTGCTCACCACCTTCAAAAACACTTCCGGCAAGATCACGGCGCTACCGCAATTCACATACACGCCACCTTTCGAGATCTCACTCACCACCCCGCACAATAGCCGGAAATCATGATGAGTCCCGCTGCCCAGTGCCGCGCCATCCGCCGCCGGGTGTGTATGCGGAGTATCCGTCCCCATCGCCAGATGCACCGTCACCGGGATACCCAATTTCCACGCAGCATACAGCACGCTCTGCTCCCGCATACCAGGCTTGCCAACGGCTTCCAGCTTCGCCCCATAAGCCTCACCCAGCCCAATACCCTGCGCCAGCGCTTCCGCCGCCGCTTCGTTCATCCACCGTCCCGTCTCTTCCGCACTGCCAAAACTGCCATCCGGCAACACAGCCTCAACATCCTCGCTGGTGGCCCCGCAGATGCCGATCTCAAAATCGTGAATCGAAGTGGACCCGTTCATCACAAAAGCCGTGATAAAGCCCTTCTCCATCAGGTCGATCAACACAGGCGCGAGGCCACACTTGATCACATGGCCGCCCATACCCCACAACACTGGCTTGCCCTTTTCGCGCGCTCCACGAATCGCACCCACAACCGCCCGCAGCGTATCTGCCGCCAGCAGCTTCGGCATCTTGTCGAGCAGCGTCGACACGCTGTCGCCCTTGGCCGCTACTCCCGCAAAGTGCTCAATCTGCACCTTGCCGCCGCGCTCAAACACGCTAACCGTCTTGAGACTCTTCAGATCCATCGGCTGCTGCCGGTATTTGCTGCTCATCGCTTACCGCCCTTCTTGAGCAGTTTTGCCAGCGCCTGCCCGGTATAACTTTTTGGATTCGCTGCAATGTCTTCCGGTGTTCCGCAAGCCATCAACTTGCCGCCGCCTTCGCCACCCTCAGGGCCCATATCGAGAATCCAGTCTGCGCTCTTGATCACATCGAGATTATGTTCGATCACCAGCACCGTGTTGCCCAGATCCACCAGCTTCTGCAACACCTCAAGCAACTTGCGCACATCCTCAAAATGC
>JAPKYY010000934.1 GCA_026394095.1 Acidobacteriota bacterium
GGCGACGAAGTGCGTCGCACCGGTCGCATCATGTCTGTCCCTGTGGGCAAGGCAATGATTGGCCGCGGTGTGAACGCTCTCGGTCAGCCGATCGACGGCAAGGGCCCGATCGCGACTGAATCCTTCAATGCCATCGAGCGTCTTGCTCCTGGCGTTATCGACCGTCAGCCTGTGAAGCAGCCGATGCAGACCGGCGTCAAGAGCATCGACGCCATGATTCCGATTGGCCGCGGCCAGCGCGAATTGATCATCGGCGACCGTCAGACCGGCAAAACCGCCATCGCTCTCGACGCGATCATCAACCAGAAGGGCGGCGACATGATTTGCGTCTATGTCGCTATCGGTCAGAAGCGTTCTACCGTCGCTCAGGTTGTGAAGACCCTCGAAGATCAGGGCGCCATGGAATACTCGATCGTTGTTGCCGCTACGGCATCCGATCCGGCCCCGATGCAATACCTCGCTCCGTTTACCGGTTGCGCCATCGGCGAATACTTCCGTGACAACTCAGGCCACGCACTCTGCATCTACGACGATTTGTCGAAGCACGCTGCTGCCTATCGCGAAATCTCACTCTTGCTCCGCCGTCCTCCTGGCCGCGAAGCTTACCCCGGCGACGTATTCTACTTGCACTCGCGCCTTCTGGAGCGTGCAGCCAAGCTGAGCGCCAAGCTCGGTGGTGGTTCGCTCACTTCGCTGCCGTTCATTGAAACCCAGGCTGGAGACGTCTCGGCCTACATTCCTACCAACGTGATCTCGATCACCGACGGCCAGATCTTCCTTGAGTCGGACTTGTTCAACTCAAACATCCGTCCCGCAGTGAACGTCGGTATCTCCGTATCGCGCGTCGGTGGTAGCGCCCAGATCAAGGCTATGCGCCAGGTTTCGGGTTCGCTCCGCTTGGAACTCGCACAGTATCGCGCACTCGCAGCCTTCGCCCAGTTTGGTTCGGACCTCGACAAGGCCTCCCAGCAGCAGTTGACCCGCGGTGCCCGTCTTGTTGAAATTCTGAAGCAGCCGCAGTATTCTCCGCTGCCCGTTGAGAAGCAGGTTGTGATTGTTTACGCCGGTACCAGTGGCGTACTCGACGATCTGCCACTCGATAAGCTGAAGCTCTTTGAAGGGGATCTCTATCGCTTCATCGACAATGCCTATCCTGCGATCTTCTCCGAGATTCGTGAGAAGAAAGAACTCAGCGACGACCTCAAGAAAACGATGAACTCGGCCCTGAAGGAATTCAAGGATCGCTTTGTCGCCGAGCACGTAAAGAAGTAGTAGGGAAGCTACACGGCCATGCCTAGCCTCATTGACTTACGCCGCCGGATTCGGTCGGTAAAAAACACGCAACAGATCACCAAGGCCATGAAGATGGTGGCCGCGGCGAAGCTGCGCCGTGCGCAGGAACGCGTATTGGCAGCGCGTCCGTATTCGGAAATCTACGCAAACATGCTGGCCGACGTGGCCGGTGCTGCGGCAACTGCAGGTGCTGAAGTCAGCCACCCGCTGCTTGCTACTCGCGAAGAAAAGCGGATTCTGATTGTGCTTGTCACCAGTGACCGTGGTTTGGCTGGTGCCTTCAATTCCAACCTCACCAAGGCCGCACAGGTCTTCATCAACGAGCACCCCAACGCAGACTTCCAGGTGGAAGCGATCGGCCGCAAAGGCCGCGATTACTTCTTCCGCCGCGAAATGAAGCTCACCGGCGAGCATCTCGGTATTGTCGAAAAAGCACGCTTTGCCGATGCGGCTGCAATCGCCCGCAAGGTAACTGCACTTTATGCCGACGAAGCCGTCGATGCCGTCTACCTGATCTATAACGAATTTAAGAGCGTCATGACTCAGAAGTTGACCGTGACGCAGTTGCTGCCCGTAGCCGTTGCTGGCAGCGAAGAGCCGAAGGATTACATCTACGAGCAATCGCCCGTGCAGTTGCTCGGCACGCTGTTGCCCAAATACGTCGAGACCGGTATCTACCGGGCCATGCTCGAGAGTGCCGCGAGCGAACACGCCGCGCGTATGACCGCCATGGACGCCGCCAGCACCAACGCGGCCGACGTGATTGAAGGCTTGACGCTGCATCTCAACCGCGTCCGCCAGGCCAGCATCACCAAGGAAATCATTGAAATCGTCAGCGGCGCAGCCGCTTTGGGTTAAATCGGAGTTATTCAACTTATGTCCACTACCGCCACAAACGTTGTAGGCAAAATCATTCAGGTCGCTGGTCCCGCCGTCGACATCCAGTTTCCTGAAGCGCAGATCCCCGTCATCTACACTGCCGTCCGCATAACCTCGGAAGGCTTCAACGCACCCACGCCGATCGACATCATCGCTGAAGTAGCGCAGCACATTGGCGAAGGCCGTGTGCGCTGCATCGCCTTGCAGCCAACCGAAGGTCTGGTTCGTGGCATGAAGGCTGAATCTCTCGGCATGCCGGTTACTGTCCCCGTAGGCCGTGAAGTACTTGGCCGCGTGTTGAACGTAATTGGCCAGCCGGTAGACGAAATGGGCCCGGTCAACGCGACGCACTTCTCGTCGATCCACCGTGAAGCTCCGGCTTTCGACGAACAGTCGACCGAACTGCAGATGTTTGAAACCGGCATCAAGGTGATCGACTTGATCGAGCCTTACCTCCGCGGCGGCAAAATCGGCCTCTTCGGCGGCGCAGGCGTCGGCAAGACCGTCATCATCATGGAGTTGATCAACAACCTCGCCATGAAGCACGGTGGCTTCTCGGTCTTCGCCGGTGTCGGTGAACGTACTCGTGAAGGCAACGACTTGTGGCTCGAATTCCAGGAATCCGGCGTTATCGATCCCAATGACTACACCAAGTCCAAAGCCGCTTTGATCTACGGCCAGATGACCGAGCCTCCAGGTGCGCGTCTCCGCGTTGCACTCACCGGCCTTACCGTTGCAGAATACTTCCGCGACGAAGAAAACGCCGACGTGCTGCTCTTCATCGACAACGTCTTCCGCTTTACCCAGGCCGGTTCTGAAGTATCGGCGCTCCTCGGCCGTATGCCCAGCGCCGTCGGTTACCAGCCCAACCTCGCCAGCGAAATGGGCCAGTTGCAGGAACGTATTACCTCCACCAGCAAGGGTTCGATCACTTCGGTACAGGCCATCTACGTGCCCGCCGACGACTATACCGACCCGGCACCAGCAACCGCCTTCACCCACTTGGACGCAACCACCAACCTCTCGCGCGATATCGCCGCTCTCGGTATCTATCCAGCTGTGGACCCGCTTGCTTCCACCTCACGTATTCTTGATCCTCGCGTCGTTGGTGATCTTCACTACGGCACCGCACAGCGCGTTAAGCAGATCCTGCAGCGCTACAAGGATCTCCAGGACATCATCGCCATTCTCGGTATCGACGAACTCGGTGAAGACGACCGTCTCACCGTATCTCGCGCCCGCAAGATCCAGCGCTTCCTCTCGCAGCCCTTCTTCATCGAGAAGGCGGAGAAGTTGAAGAAGGGTTAAGCCGTGAGCACCTTTTTGCTTGAAGTCGCCACTCCCGAAAAGCTCGTTGTCCGCAATGACGCTTCCGAAGCCCAGATTCCTGGCTCAGAAGGCATGCTCGGCATTATGCCGGGGCACGCTCCGCTGATCAGCGAGATCGAAGCTGGAGAACTCAGCTACACCATGGAAGGCAAGCGTCACGTCCTGGCCATTGCCAAGGGCTGGGTTGAGGTGACTGGAAACAAGGTTCGCGTGCTTGTTGATTCGTGCGAAGCTCCTGACCAGATCGATCTGGAACGTGCTGAAACCGCACTCAAGCGTGCCAACGAACGTCTCCTGTCGCCCAAGCAGGATCTGGATCTGGCTCGTGCCCTCAACGCCGCAAAGCGAGCGCAAGCCCGCCTTGCCGTTGCCCGCAACAAATAGGATTGGTTAGCATCGAGAGATGCGTCTGATTCCGATATTGCTTCTTGTGACTACTCTTGAAGCTCAACAGAACTATGAAGCCCGGATTGCCGCAGTGCGGAAGACTCCGGGCTTTGTTGCGTTTTGGGACTTTGTAAAGCGCGATGGCGATCGTTTCGCCCCCCACCAGGGGGCCCGGGAGAAAGCCGATCTCCGGCTCGACCCTGTAAATTACGTCCTTGATTTTTGGGGAGAGGGCAGGGCAGCCACGATGGCTGATTTTCCTTTGACGGGAGAGGGCCCTTTCGGCCAGGCTGTGAGATTTAAGGCTGAAGCCGACCGTGACTTCCGGCCGGTTCTGCTGGTTCCCCGGGCCAGGCTTCACAATTCCGGCATCGACGTTAAGGGTAAAGATCAATCAGTAACTCTATTGGCCTGGATTAAGCGTCAGGAGGGCAACCACGCCATTGCTGGCATCTGGCACGAGGGTACTGACCTTGCGGCGAATTCCAAGCAGGCCAAACGCGTCGAGCAGGGCATGCGGCAGTATGCGCTCTTTGCAGGATTAGCCGCAAACGCCGGCGCTTCCGCTGCCCATGTCTCAGAGACTGGTGGCAGTTCCTTCGGTGACAAATATGCTCGCAATCTCTCTGTAACTCCCGAACTGATTCCCAACGGTGAGTGGTGTCTGGTAGGCCTGCGTTTTGACAATCGCGCCAACACAGTCAGCTCGTCCCTTGACGGCAAGGAAACCGAATACTGGATCGATCAGCCGGAAAAACATCCCTTCTTCCAGTGGCCAGCCAAGGGCTGGCGCGAGGGCACCTATACTCCGCCAGAAAAAAAGCCAATCTCACGGCAGGTGATCTCTGCAGGAGTTGAAATTCTCACCTATGCCTTTACCAAAGTACGAGTCAGCCCGGCTGGCAGAGAATTGGTGGCACTCAAGGCAAACCCCTTCTGGTTTCCTCACGATCTGTTTACCCCCGCCGGCGCTGACCGTGGTGGCCCCTTCACCATCGGCCGCGTCATTCACTCTTCTCGCAGCGTTGGCTTTGTGGGTGAAATTGGCGGAGTTGCTGTTTTCAACAAAGCAATCTCTCCGGGTCAACTCCAAAGACTGTCTGCCATAGGGCGTGCGGCGAACGGGCGCTACGAGTTGATTCGTCGATGACTCGCGGTTTCAATATCGTTCGCTTCAGGGAAGGGAAGTCAACCGCAACCCAGGATCAGTTGAGCGTCGAAGAACCATTGCTGGTGCTGGTAAACGGCAAGCCCTTCGCCACCCTGATGCGGACCCCGGGCGAGGACAAGGCACTCACCGAAGGCTTTCTCTTCTCTGAAGGAATCATCTCGAGGCCGGAAGATGTTTTGAGTATTGACGTCCGGCAACACGAAACCTCTCAGGAAATCCGCGTTGAACTTGCCGCCCATTGCCACCCTTCAGAGACCGCCCCACGCAGCATCTATCTCAGCTCCAGTTGCGGCGTCTGCGGTAGATCCAGCATTGAAGAACTCACCAACCGGCTGGAGCCGATCTCCCCGCTGCAGGTATCTCCCGAATTTCTCCTGGGCTTGTTAGAGGGCTTCACCTCCGCTCAGCAGCAATTCCCGCTCACCGGTGGCGTCCATGCCGCTGCAATCTTCGATCAAACGGGAAAGCTGCTTTCGATTGAGGAAGACGTCGGCCGTCATAACGCGCTGGACAAATTGATCGGCAAAGCTTTTCGAGCCGGTGAGTTGCCTTTGGCGCACCGTATTTTGCTGATGTCCTCAAGGGCCAGCTTCGACATTGTGCAGAAGGCGGCCATGGCCGGAATCCCGGTCGTAGCTAGCATGGGTGCGGCTTCCTCTCTTGCCGCAGATCTTGCCAAAGCATCGGGAATTGAACTCTATTGCTTTTTGCGTGGATCATCGGTGGTCAATCTAAGGTAGGATCGTACGAATGAAATTCGCTCTGCTCATTGCGCTGGTGCTGCTCTCACTCGGTGCCTCCATCCCCGAATACAAACCTCTCTTCAACGGGAAAAATCTGAAGGGCTGGGTCAATGTGAATACGAATGCCGATACCTGGAGTGTCAAAAATGGCATGCTCGTTTGTTCCGGACAACCCATCGGCGTGATGCGCAGCGAAAAGGAATACGAGAACTTCCTTCTGCACATTGAGTGGATGCATCTTGAGCCAGGCGGCAATTCCGGCGTATTCGTCTGGTCGAGTGCCGTGCCGAACGAGAAGTCAAGACTTCCTGACGGAGTTGAAGTTCAGATGCTGGAGCTTGACTGGCCCAAGCTGCACACCAAAGACGGCATTGTCCCGCCAATTGCCTATGTACACGGCGAGCTCTTTGGCGTAGGTGGGGTTAAGACAATACCGGATACCCCACGCGATGTGGTGGCAGTCGATGGAACGATCAAGCTGAGCGTGAACGGCAAATTCGTGAACGGGATCAGCAAATCAACCAAGCGCAAGGGCTATCTCTGCATGGAATCGGAAGGGGCAAAAATCCACTTCCGCAACATCAAGATCATGGAATTGCCTCCTAGCGGCACGCCAACCGCACCTTAATCTGTGACCTGCAAGAAGTGCAAAGTATCCATGGAAGAAGTGAAAGGCCACGTTTTCCATAAGCGGCGAAAGTGGCGTTGTCCCCGGTGCGGGCGTGCACGCATGCAACAGGCCCGTCCCAAACCTCACAAATCCTGAGGTGTCCGTCTAGGCCGAATTGCGTTTTAGCCAGCGATTCAGCGTAGCGCCCAACTCACTGGCTTCCACTGGTTTGGTTAGATAATCGTCCATCCCGGAATCGAGGCATTTTTGCCGGTCGTGCGACATCGCATGAGCGGTGAGCGCAATAATCGGCAATCTGTGGCTTGAGCCCTGGCCTTGGGCCAGTTCCTGCTCACGAATTCTGGCCGTGGCGGAATACCCATCAAGCACCGGCATCTGGCAATCCATGATGATGGCATCATAGTTCCCTTCGGCCCACATTGCGACACCCTCTTCTCCATTATTGGCAAGGTCTACGGCAAAACCGAGCTTCCTGAGCATCAGGCTGCTGATGCGCTGGTTCACCGGATTGTCTTCAACTACGAGTACTTGGGCCATGGTTCTCTCTGTGAATAGGTGGGCTTAGGTGGCCGAAGTAGTTTCTCGAATTCCCCAGAGGGACTTCAGTTTTCCTGTAAGAGAATTGTCATGGACGACGGCCTTGCCGAAGAGCTCGGAGGCAAATTCCGAGTACGCTACACCAAGCTTCGATTGGTCGGTAATCGGCCGTCCAGCAAGAATGGCTGATCGGAGCCCTGCATAATCGTTCGGAAAAGTTCTTGTTACGGAATGCCCAGCCATTTCAGAAATCTGGTCTACGCTAGGATCGCTGCGCTGCCAGCGGTTCACCAGCAATCCCATCCTGGTTTTGGGAATGCTCAAGCGCCCAAGTTCTTCAAAGCGCTTGTTCGCAAGAGCCATCGAGGGGATTTCTGGAGTTGCAACCACAAAAACTTCTCTTGCTCGACGAACTAGCTCCACCGTGGCCGGATTGATCAATTCCGGCAAATCTACCAGAATGGCGTCGTATTGACGGAGCGTCATGGACAGTAAATGAAAATAGTCCATCCATTCTGGCGGAGGAATATCCAGTGTTCTCGAGGAGACCAGATAGTCAACGC
>JAPKYY010000620.1 GCA_026394095.1 Acidobacteriota bacterium
ACGATTTCTCAGGCCAACCTGGCTGCAGCCGCAGGCGCCGCTGCCGGGATGAGTGGTGCCACTATCGGCATCATCGCAGGAGTGGCTGCTGCTGCCGCTGTCGGCATCGGTGTCGGACTTAGCGGTGGGGGCAATTCTGCGGCGCCGTCATCGCCAGCGGTTGTGCAGCCGCCACCAAGTATCAGGATTATTGGCGGCGGTACTCCAGTATTTGGACCCCGTTTTGTTGTGTCCCCAGGGAGATTGAGATAGCCATGAATCGAATCAGTTTGATACTCTTCGCCGCCTCGGCATTTGCTGCCAGCGAAATGGATAGCCCGTCCCTTGGTTGGGTATGGGACGGAGCGAGTAAGTCGATGCGCCGTCTGGTGGGGCTGCCCGGATCGGTGAGGAATGAGGCTGGACCGGTTCTGCCAACAGAGACACTGGCTGCCTGGGCTTCTCCTGATGGAAGTCAGATCGTTTTTGCCTTGCCCGGAGAGCGTGTGCAGCGCCTGAATCTGAAGTCGGGAGACTTGGAGGAACTCGCGGTAACTCAACCAGATGAAGTGCTTTTCTCCCCCGACGGCCGCAATGCGGCTCTTTGGTGGAAAGCAGAAAAGCGATTTGCCAAGTGGGGCGAGGCTTCGCGTGATTTGAATGCCAAGTCTATACAGGTGCTCAACGATGGCGATGCGATTGTGCTGAATCAGGATGGCTTGCTCCAGACGGCTAAGGGCGTCTGGCTTGGCAATTTCGGTGCTGAAGCCACTTTTGCCGTGGCAGGCAGCCGGCTCGTAGTTGCTTCACCTGGAGCCTTTGTCGTTTTAGACCAAAACGATAAAGGCTGGCAGCAGAAGTCCCGCAATGAGTATGAAGGAATTCCCGTCTTCAAGCAGATTGAGATTGAATCATCGGATTCGGTGTTGGCAGTGGGGAGCGAAGGCCAACTTACCCGGTGGCAAATCGCTACAGGCAGTTCAGAGACTTTGTCTAATTCTGGGATCGAGCGGCTCCTGGCGTACCGCCAGCCAGGCTTTTATCTTGCCGAAGGTGAAATACCGATGATGCTCTTTGCCTTGAATTCAAGCCAGAAATTGTACGCAGTTCCCGCGCCGGAGGTGCGCCAATGAGAAAAGCACTTCTAGCCCTCATAGTTCTTGCATCGTGTGCCTTTGGCCAAGCCAGCCGCAGCAATCCGGGCTTCAATACAAATAAGCTGGACAATGGCGATGACAACTTCACTACGGCCAACCTCGGATTCGTTGCCAATTTCTTTGGGCAGCGGTATGGAAGCACCTTCGTTACCAATAACGGGAACATGACCTTTGGGTCGATCAACACGGTTGGGGGTGCTGCGGCGTGGGTTCCGTCCTCGCTGCGCAGTCTGAATATCCCGATCATTGCTCCTTTTTACGCCGATGTTGACACCACGCAAACATCGCAGGTGACCTTTGGCACCGATACGATTGACGGTCGCCGGGCCTTTGGGGTCAACTATCTTGGCGTTGGATATTTCAAGGCCAAGTCTGACAAGCTCAATAGTTTTCAGGTTGTCCTGATCGAACGTCTCGATACCGGCGCCGGGAATTTCGACATC
>JAPKYY010000791.1 GCA_026394095.1 Acidobacteriota bacterium
ACTTGGGCAAAAGCCGGAGGGACTTCTGGAGGAACAAGATGACATCACACAGCGCCTTCACGCTTGGCGGAACGGAGAACTGGGCGCACTCGACTCCCTGATCCCCGCCGTCTACCCCGAGTTGCATCGCATGGCTCTGGCCTTTGTGCGTAACGAGAGCAAAGGCAGTGGAACCTTGCAGGCAACCGGCCTTGTCAATGAGCTCTATCTTGTCCTGGTCAACAGACGCAAGGTAGACTTCGAACAGCGTAGCCAGTTCTTTGCCCTGGCAGCCCATCTGATGCGAGTCATTCTCGTCGATGCGGCCAGACATCGCAGGGCACAAAAGCGAGGCGGCCCCGATGCCATCCGCATTCCGCTTAGCGAAGACCTCCACTGGGTGGACGCAACTAGTGAAGAAATGCTCGATCTCGACCGCGCCATGGGCGAGCTCACAAAACTGGAACCTCGAAAGACCGAAATGATGGTGCTCAAGGCATTCCTCGGCTGTTCCACTCTAGAGGCCGCAGAACTCGCGGGCATATCCAAGGCAACCGCCGATCGAGACTTACGCTTCGTTAAAGCCTGGCTCTATCAGCGCATGCACCCCGATCCATCCAGATAAGGATGAGTCAATATTCACCGGGCTTGCGCCCAACAGAATGAGCGTAGGCTAACCAACCATGGAAGATCTTAAAAAGCTTCAAGACCTCTTCAATCAATACCTGGACTTGCAAGGTCAAGATGCCCAGCAGCAGTTTATCGCTTCGCTTGAAAAGACCGAAGACGCGCCTCTCATCCCTCAGTTATTGAAGCTTCTCCAGGCAGACCGCGCCCAATCGAACCCCTCACCAGTTGCAGCCAAACCAGAAGAACCCGCCATCACGCTTCCACGCTTCGGTGCCTACCAGGCAGACAGCCTTCTCGGGCGAGGCGGCATGGGCCTCGTCTACCTTGCTCACCGCGCCGACGGCCAGTACACGCAAACGGTTGCGGTAAAGGTAATCTCAACATCGCTCGACCCCACCCTTGGCCAGCAACAATTCCTGCGCGAGCGGCAGATCCTCGCCGGCCTCCAGCACCCTGGCATCGCTCAACTCTATGACGGTGGCGTCAATCCCGATGGCTCGCCTTACCTCGTCATGGAATACGTCAAAGGCGAAGCCCTGGACCGTTACTGCCGCAACCAGAAACTCACCATCGCCGCCCGTATCCAGCTTATCCGCAAGGTCTGCGGTATCGTCGCCTTCGCCCACCGCAACCTCATCATCCATCGCGACCTGAAACCTTCCAACATCCTGGTCGACGAACACGGCGAGCCCAAGCTGCTCGACTTCGGCACGGCACGCCTGATCGAGCAGAATACCCCATCCACCAATCAGCCTCCAACCGAGGCGATGCTCACGCCCCGCTACGCAAGCCCAGAACAACTCCGCAATCGCCCGGTCGCAACCACCACCGATGTTTTCGCCCTCGGCGTAATGCTCACCGAATTACTCACCGGCCATTGGCCCTTCGGCGACCCCGCTTCAAGAATCGATTCCATCCGGCGCGCTGTAGAGGATATTGAGCCCACTCCGCTCGAAGGCGGTGTCACCGAGAAGCACGCCGGGGAGTGCTCTGTTTCTCTACAGAAACTCCGCCAGCAGCTTGGTGGAGACATCAAGGCAATCGTTTCGAAGTGCCTTGAATCGAACCCGGAGCATCGATACAAGACGGTGGAAGAACTCAGCGAAGATCTCCGCCGCTTTCTCGCCGACGAGCCTGTAGCCGCACGTCCCTCCAATTCTCTCTACCGCGTTCAAAAATTCCTCCGCCGCCACACGCTGCCAGTTGCAGCCGCTACTCTGGCGCTGCTCGCCATTTTAGGCATCACGATCTATGCCCTAATCCAGGAGCGTCAAGCCAGGCGCGAAGCGGACCGAGCGGTTACTGCTCGCCTTGCCTTTGAGCAGGTGATGATGACTCTCGGCCCTAAATCCACCGTCGCCGATTTCGCGAAGGGATTCAAACTTGGCCTCACCAGTAAAGAACTTCCACCAGAACTCCGGGTCGATATGCTCATGGCCGCCGCCACTGCAGCCGCCACCGCTACAGACTTCCCTGGCAACATCGCAATGCTCGAGCAAGCTGCTCAGGAAGCGGAGAAAGCGGGCGATAACTTCGGTCAATCTCTTGCACTCGCCAAACTTGCCATGAGTCTCACCCAAATGGGAAAGATGCTGGAAAGCGAAGCTGCCGCCCGGCGTGCACTCACAATTCATATTCGTCCGGGGCGCGCCCGCGAAGCGGTGGATCAAACTGCCCTGCGATCCATCCTCTTTAACGCTGCCTGGGGCAGAAGCATTCCTCAAGACCTTGATCGATTTATTTCGCAGGCCCGCAACATCCGCCCTCAAGATCCCTTCTTCAAAACAGGCCTCACTGCTCTCTACATGAACATCGCCGTCATCAGGGGCAAGCAGGCTCGCACGGAGGAAGAAAAAGAAGCCCTTGAGACAGGTCTCAAATACTACCGTGAATTTGGAGGAGAGTCGCTCATCCTCGAAACCTGGCGTGTCCGGCTTATGCGGGCCGGAGATTACGCCGGAGCCGAGAAATTCGCCAGTGAACGCCTCGATCTGGTTACGAAAATTTATGGGCCTGACCACCTGATGGTCGGCCACGCAGGGCTTTATCGCGCTCGCAGTCTCGTACTTTTAGGCCGCAAGCAGGAAGCTCTCGATCAAACCCTCAACTCATTGCGAACCTACAACCTCGTTGGCCCCGTCCGCGGAGCCCCCATCAACTGGCTGCTCTTCAATACTCTCGCCTTTGTCTACAACGAACTCGGCAGGCCAAAAGAAGCCGAGCCCTGGGCTTTGAAAGCGATCGAACTCGACAACGAAATGGATGTCAAAAAAGACGCCCGCGTCGCCGAAAGCCATCTCCATCTGGGCTACTCCCTGCGCCTCCAGTCCCGCTTTGAAGAAGCCGCCAGGGAACTCACCACCGCCCGCGACATCTACACCGCAGCCGAAAAGACCTACGTCAAACGAGCCAAAGAATCCTCTGATCAACTAGCCATGGCCCAAGCCAAAGATCCCAGCCCCTACCCCAATCACCTCCGTTAATCCTAAATGCCAAACCGCTCCACATAAACAAAATAGCCCCCGCGCTCTGAGCCATCGCGGGAGATCAACCAGGTCTGCAGCTCCGCCGGCCCTCGAGTCAATTCCACCTCAAACTTAGCCGCAACCGCCGACTGATCCACATCGATCGTACGGTCGATCCCGCCAATCCGGAGACGCGCCTTGTGAATGCCTGCGATGGCCCGGCCCTTTGCCTTCTCCCGATTCTCTGGCGGAGGTGTGTAGGCTGCCCCGAGCGGCAAATCGAGCTCCCGCGGCCAGCGCCGCACTTCAATCACATAATGCCCCGCACGCGCCTCCACCGCCCAAAACCCATTCGCATCAGGCCCCGCCAGAATCGACCTCTGATTCCACGTCTTTGTCGCCCCCTCGCCATGCCAGTCATGAGCAGTCAGCCGCGCCGGGTTCTCCTTCGGGTCCCCGAGAATGATCCGCGCATACTCATTACCTCGCGCAGACACCATCGCCCACCACTTCTCATAATCGGCCTTCAGCCGCGTTACCACCTCTGGATGCTTCCCCGCGATATCCGTCAACTGGCCAGGATCGCTGCGCATGTCAAACAATTCCAGCTTGGCCTTCTCCTCGTTGTCGCCACCACCGGGGCTCACGAGGCGCCACTCCTGCGTCATCACTGCGGCCTGCCGCCACTTCAGCAAATTCTCCTCACGTTGGGAATCGGTGACGATAGTCCGAGGAGTCCACTTCTTCTTCTCAAACAAGGGCAGCAGCGAGCGTCCGTGAAGCTCCGGCCCCTTCGTGCGCTTGACGCCAGTGATTTCAAGTAAGGTAGGCAGGATATCGATATGAGCTGTAAGCGTGTCGATAGGCCGGTCTTTCGTAAAGCCGCCCTTGGG
>JAPKYY010000779.1 GCA_026394095.1 Acidobacteriota bacterium
AAGATTGCCTTCGGTGCCGAAGAAAAACTCGACCTCCCCTGGGGTTACACCATCGCGCACCGCCCCATCCCCTTCGTCACCATGCCCTACGTAGGCACACTGGACTCCTTCCTCTACGCCCTCCCCATGCGCCTCTTCGGCACCAGCCCCACAGTCTTCCGCTTCACCAACCTCCTGCTCGCCTTCGCCATTTTCCTCCTCGCCTACTGGATCGCCCGCCGCGAAGCAGGCCCCTGGGCCGCCGCCCTCACTCTGGGCCTTCTACTTGTCGACGTAGAACTCGTCCTCCACCTCCCCACCGGCTTTGGCCCAATCCTCCTCCAGCAACTCCTGGTCCTCTCCGCCATCGCCGCACTCCAGCAATGGTGGCGCACCGGCGGCGCGCCGCTCTTCCTCCTCGCCACTGCCTTCCTCGCCTTCGCCTTCCACGAAAAACTCACTTTCATCTGGGTCCTCGGCTCCCTCGCCCCGGCCATACTTCTCTTCAAATTCAAACCCACCTGGAAACACCTCAAGTGGTGGTACATCCCTGCTGCCCTCCTCCTCGCCATCACCATCGTCAGCCCCATCCTCTACTTCGCCTGGGCCGTTCCAGAAGTCATCCTCGGCTTCGGCAAAGCAAGCACCAAAGCACCAGCCGATTGGTCAAAACTCCTCACAGATCGCATCCACGTCTTCGACCTCATGCTCCGCGGCAACTGGACCATGGAATTCACCGTCGGTAATTCGTTCAATCGCAGCCCAGCCCTCTTGGCTCTTTTCTTCACCGGCCTCCTCGCCTCGGCCTTCACCCGACAACGCCTCGCCCTCACCCTCTACGCCACGGCCATTGGCGTCTGGGTCTGGAACCTCGCCTTCCCCGATGCTGGCCGCATGCACCACCTCCTCCTCATGGCCCCACTCTGGCAACTCGGCGCCGCCATAGCAATCATCGCCACCCCCAAACCAGTCCAGCTCTTCAGCGCACTCCTCCTTCTGATCAGCGCCTACGATGCCACCCGCTCCTACGCTCAGTACACCGCTCAGGCCAAACAAACCGGCGGCGTCAACCACTACAGCGACATGACTACCCGCGCCAAAGAATTCTTCGATCAGAACCCCTCCCTCGAAGCAGTCACCACCTCCTGGGGCATAGACCGTTCTCTCAACATCCTTTCCGGCGGTCGCCTCAACGCCTCCGAGTTCTACTTCGATACCCTCGCCCCAACCCTGTCCCCTGAAAGCACAACCAGACTCTCCACCCTGATCCAGAAAGACCGCCAGGTCTGGCTTGTCTCAAGTGTCATGCCCATCTACCAGGATCAATGGCAGCGCGTGGTCACCCTCGCCGCCTCTCTCGGCAAGGCCCCAAACAAGGTAGCTGAATTCCCCTCCCGCAATGGCCGTCACAGCATCACCGCCTACCGCTTCGACACACCCAAACCAGCCCCAACAAATTGGCAATCTCAATCCGGCAACAAAATCACTCTCCCCGCCAACTGGCAAGCCCTCCGCCTCACCCTCTCCGGAATCGCCGATCAGGAAACAGAAAGCATCACGATACACTGGCAGGACGCCACCGGCAAAGACCTCTACACCGACAACCGCCACCTCGGCTGGTTCCCGCACATCCATCAAACATCCACCTTCGAATTCACACCCAATTACTGGCCCAAAACCTTTACCCGCCAGCGAACATCCGCCGAGCCACCAACACAAGTCCACATCGAGTCCTCACTCATCAAAGCTAAAATCACTTCCACGGAGCTAGCCCTGCCATGAAATTCCTTCTCTTTTTCCTCACACTCAACCTCGCAGCACAATTCGAAAAAATCGATACCACCGCCCGGCAACAGCTCGAAGCCCAACACATCCCCGCCCTCTCCCTAGCCTTCAGCGACGCAACAAAAACCATTCATCAACTCCACCTCGGCGCAGCTACGCCACAAACTCAATACCGCGCCGGCTCTATCACCAAACTCTTCACCTCCATCGCCATCATGCAACTGGTCGAATCAGGCAAACTCGACCTCGACTCCCCCATCTCCCGCTACCTCCCCGAGCTGAGCTTCAAATCTACCCTCCGCCAAATCGCCTCCCATCGTTCCGGCATCGTCCGCGAACCCGGCCAGGGCCACTACTTCGACACCAAACCGGCCAGCCTCAAACAAGTCACAGCCAGCCTCAAAAACACCCAACTGGTCTACGAACCCGGCACCGTCACCAAATACTCCAATGCCGCCATCAGCCTCCTCGGAGACGTCATCGAACGCACCTCAGGCCTTACCTATCAGCAGTACGTCCAGCAACACATCCTCACTCCTCTCAATCTCACCCACACCACTCTCAAACTCAGCCAAGCCACTCATCTCCCCAAGTCCCTCATGTGGACCGTTGACGGCCGCGAATTCCCAGCCCCCGCCTTCGACCTCGGCACCAGCTCTGCCGGCAACCTCATCACCACCACAGAGGACCTCCTCACCTTCGCCCGTTGGCTCATGCGTGACAATCCATCCCCGATCCTCACCAAAAAATCTCTAGACCAAATGTGGCTCCCGCAATCCGGTGGCACCCGCTTCGGCATCGGCTTCGCCCTCAACCCGCCCTACATCGGCCACAGCGGAGCCGTCTATGGCCACTCCGCCATTCTGCAAATCGACAACCAACGCAAAACAGCCGCTGTGGCCTTCGCAGCAAAAGATTCTATCGACCTCAAGCCACTCATCGATCCTGCGATAGACGCAAAACCCCTCACTGCATTCAAGCAACTCGCCACCTACCCTGCAATGCCTCCCGCCTTCAACTCCAAATCAATCGGCGAATACGGTTGGGATTTC
>JAPKYY010000834.1 GCA_026394095.1 Acidobacteriota bacterium
AAAGTACCGCACGCAGAACCACCTGCAGTAGAAAGATTGCAACCAGCAATAGCGCCACAAAAGGAACGCGACTAGGGGTGCGGGCCGTCACAGTCTTGTGTGACACCATTCCGGGAAAACTGGTTCCCGGAGAATCGAGCGAAAATGAAGTTAATGGGTTTAATTCTAGTGGCCTTTCTGGCCAGCCTCGAAGCGCAAAGCTGCCCCGCAAATCTGGTGCCAATGCCAGTAACCGTAACGGTGCGCGAGCGCAGCGTGCAGGAGCCCGTCCGCGGCCTCACCGCTCAAGACTTCCTCCTGCGCGGCAAAACCGTGGTGTCGGTGGCAAGCGGTTTGCCCGCAGACATCGTAATTCTCATCGAAGACCGTGGCCGTGGCGGCCTGCTCGCCGGTGCAGCTGACCTTTTGGTGAAGAGCCTCCTCCCCGAAGATCAGGTCGCGGTTGTCACCTACGGCGTCTCCACAAAAAAACAACTCGCCTTCACGCGCGATCCAAACGCCATTCGTCTGGCGATCGAGAAGGGTGCTGACGGCACCCACCTCCAGATTGCCCGCCCCCTCTACGGCGTCGTCGACGCCTACAAGCTTTTTGGCAAAGCCAGCCCCGCCCGCCAGCGCGCGATTTTCATGATTGGCGACAACATCGATAGCGGCTCACAAATCCGTATCGAGCAATTGGCAGCCAATCTCATCGAAGAGCGCATCAGCCTCGACCTCGCCATCGATCCCGCCCCCTCACGCAAAATTCCAAGGCTGAATGTACCTCCTCCCACAGTTGGCAATGATTCCCCGGCAATGCGACCGGCCCTAGTCGGCCAGCAGTCTGTTTCGTTGCTCGCAGAGGCCAGCGGCGGCACATCTGATGCCTACGTGCGAGCCGAATTTTTTTCAGAAATGCGCGAGCGCTTGAAGCAGCGCGTCACCCTCACCTACTGCGTGGAGAAGAAGCATGCATCCAAGGTTCCGCAGGTGGAACTCAGCGACGCTGCCAAACAGAAGTGGCCCAATGCAGAATTGCGTAGCCCCGGAGTTCCTGGACGATGAGCGATTTTGAACTCGATGCAAATGATCCTGCGGCAATGGCCGCCCACCTGCAAACCCTCGGATGGGGCAGCGTAGACCGGGCACAGCGCATCGGCGACGGCAACATGAACATGACCGTCCGCGCCTGGCACGGCGACAAGACATTCATCTTGAAACAAGCCCGCCCCTGGGTGGTGAAGTACCCTCAAATCGCCGCCCCCATTGAGCGCGCTGCCGTAGAAGCCCGCTTCTACTCGCTCGTTGCCAGCACCCCGGGCGTTGCCTCGCGAATGCCCCGCCTGCTTGGCTTTGACGAAGAGTCCCATCTCTTGATGCTTCAGGATCTCGGCGACTTCCAAATCGAAACCCCAACCGAAGCAACAGTAATCGAACTCACCGCCTATCTCGTCGGCCTCCACAAAATAGAAGTCGACTCCTTCCCCAACCGGGCGATGCGAGCACTCAACCACGAGCATCAATACGAGTTCCCGTTGCGAGCAGACAATGGTCTGGGCTTTGAAGCTCTTGCTGCGCCCCTGCTTGCAGATTCGGAATATTGCGCAAGGGTAAAGTCACTTGGCCAGCGTTACCTTGCCGACGGCAATACCCTCCTGCACGGAGACTTCTTTCCCGGCAGCTGGCTCAACACTTCCGTCATCGACCCCGAGTTCTGTTATCTCGGCGATGCCGAGTACGACCTTGGTGTCTTCCTCGCGCACCTCGAGTTGCTGGGTCTCGGCACCCTCTGGCCAACCGTAATCACGCACTACACCAATCCAGTGAACTGGACCCTGGCCCGCAACTACGCTGGTGCCGAAATCATGCGCCGCCTCATCGGCGTCGCGCAACTGCCTCTCAAGGCAGACCTTGAACAGAAGAGGCAATGGCTCCGCTTGTCTCGGGAGCTCGTATGTCAATAGTTTTGGCCCTGGCCCTGATGGCCCAAACGCAGGTCTGGATCGATACTGACCCCTCTGTTGCCCCCGGCGGCAAAGAGGTCGACGACGGCATCGCCCTGCTGCAAGCCTTTGCATCGCCCGAACTCAAAGTGCGCGGTGTCAGCATCGTCTTTGGCAATGCCGATCTGCCAACGGCATCGAAGATTGGCCGCGAGATCGTCAGCAAATTCGGGCCTTCTGGTTTACCGGTACACATCGGCGCAAGCAGTGCAGCAGACCTGGGCAAGGAGACACCAGCCAGCGAGGCCCTGGCTCGCGAGTTGAGGCAGCGGCGGCTTACGATTCTGATCCTCGGCCCGGCAACCAACGTGGCGACGGTGCTCAAAAATCACCCCGAGTTGTCCAAACAGATTGACGGTATGGTTGCTGTTGCCGGCCGGCGTCCCGGCCAACTCTTCATCGCCGGGCCAAAGCAACAAACCCCGTTTCGAGATCTGAACTTCGAACTCGACATTGCTGCCTTTCAGGTCCTGCTCGACTCCGGGGCCCCATTCACGCTGGCCCCCTGGGAGATCTCTTCAAAGGTTTGGATGAAGGACGCAGAGATGCGTAAGCTCAACACTCCCGGTATGCAGTGGATGATGCCCTCGGTGATCGACTGGCTCGCCTTCTGGAAGGACAAGTTCGGCGCAGACGGCTTCAACCCCTTCGATTCATTGGCCGTTGGTGCGCTCGTGGATCGCAAGGATCTGATCTGCTCTCCAATGAGCGCCAGAATCGAAAAGGGCCAATTTCTGGTAACACCCGGCAAAGGCGTCACCTACTGCTACGACGTAAAACCGGGCTTCAAGGCTGACCTCTTGCGCCGCTTAGGGAAATAAGATGGACCGCCGCACCCTCACGCAAGCGCTCGCTGGAATGCTGGCTCCCGGCAAGGAGCCCGAATCCCTGCTGCTCAAACGCAACGGCTGGATGCCCAACAACGAGAAGCTCCCGGTCTTGCTTTATCGGGCCCTGGTAACACCCGCTACCTCAGTTGAAGCCTTCGAGGATCTGATTGCAAAGAGCGGCTGGAAGCCCCAGTGGCGCAACGGCGTCTACCCCTTCCACCACTATCATTCAACGGCTCATGAAGTCCTCGGCTTTGCCCGCGGCGAAGCGAAGTTGATCCTCGGTGGCGAACTCCCCGGGGGAGTCGAGGTAACCGTCAAGGCCGGCGATCTAGCCGTCCTGCCCTGCGGCACAGGCCATTGCCGCGTCTCGGCCAGCTCTGACTTTCTCGTGATCGGTGCCTACACCCTCAATCAGGATTGGGACCTCTGCCGTGCCGCACCAGATGCTGCCTCGATTGAGCGCATGAAAAAACTGCCCTACCCAGCCCAGGGCCCCCTTACTCGCCCTTGGCGCTAAGCTCCTTCAACCGCGCGAGATTCGCCTTGATGCCATGCAAGCCATCAAAGTACAAATTGCCAAAGTTGATGAAGCGATAGCCCTGGCTCCAGGCCTTGGCAGAGGCCTCGTAGCCACCCAGCGCAATCCCCGGCACCTTACCCGCACTAGCCACCCGTGCCGGGAAGTCCTCAAGAAAACGTTGCACATCCGGGTGATTCGTCTGTCCAATATGGCCTAGCGCGGCAGACAGATCCATGGGGCCGGCCAGCACCACATCCACGCCCTCCACTGCCGCAATCGCCTCCACCTGATCGAGTGCCGCAACCGATTCCACCTGCACCACAATCATCGTTTCGTCGTTGGCATGAGGCAGATATTCTCCCCAAGGGACATCGTTGTAGAAGGTCCACATGGGAGAAATGCCGCGCGAGCCCATCGGCGGATACTTCGCGTATTGAACAGCCAGCCGTGCCTGCTCTGGCGAATCGATCTGCGGAATCATGACGCCCTGAGCGCCGATGTCGAGAGCCTTCTTCATCAGGCTCGGGTCAAGGCCCGCAATGCGCACCAGCGGCATCGCGCCAGACTGGCGGATCAGCGGCGGCAGCATCTCTATGGACTCAGAGCCGAAGCTCGAATGCTCCGTATCAATCCACACCCAATCGACACCAGAGGTGGCAACCAGCTTGGCCGCCAGCGGCGCTGTGCCCATCGTGGCCGAGCCCCAGGCTGTTGCGCCCGTAGCCAACAATTTCTTGACTTTGTTTTCGTAAGGATTAGACAAGGGGTAGAACTCCCATAAAGGATTGAAGGGCGACGAACTCTGAGGTGATGTCGAGAGTAAGGCTGTCTGCGGCAGCGCTGGCGCCACCGTAGACACCAGTAACCAGCCAGGAGCCATCATCGTTCTGAAGAGCAGCGAGGCCGCTTGAAACTTGATCGACTAGAGCGAGATCTTCCGGGTCGCGGGATAGGCGATAAGTCCACGCAGCACCCCAGCCGATCTTGCCGCTCTGCGGGGTTTGATAGCGGTCGGCGGCCGCGTGTTTGCTTGCGTGGAGGAAGTTACGGGCCAAAGTCAGCCAGCGATTGTCACCCGTAAAACCGGCGAGCGAAGTGAGCAGGGCTGCACTGATTCCGTATTGGAAATACCATTGGCGCATCTTTGCGGGGTCTACCAGATAAGAGCTGGCGTCAGCCTCGGGATACTCAGTCACCAGGCCGTTTTTCCAGCTTGTGTAGAGGCCCTTCGTAAGATCCGGCTGCGCCTGATAAAGATTCGCCAGCCACTCACCGGCAGCCAGCGCAAGCTCATGCTTCCCTGCATAAAGGCACGCAATACCCGCCATGCTCGTAGTCATGATCTCCTCTGTCGAGCGGGCTTCATCGGCAAAGAATCCACCCGAGGCCGCATTGTGCCGCGTCGCAATAAAGCCAGACAGTTTGCGTGCCAGATCCCTGCGTCCCGCCATCACCGCGCCGCAACAAAGCCAGGAGTGATTGTAGGTGCGGTAGATGTCAAACCAAGGCACTCCACTCCCGTCCAGATCCCCATCCGGCTTGAGATAACGCGTCTCGACATAATCAAGAACGCGGTTCGCCTCCAGCACCCGGCCATGGGCCAGAAGTGCAGCAGGGGTCTTGTAATAGGCGCGCAGATCGTCTCCACCACGGAGCGATCCATTTGCTTCCAGTTGCTTGAGAATCCAGGAGCAACCAAGTTCGGCAGATTGCCAGGCTTTCAGTTGGGTAGGCATGGGTCGAAGTGTTATTGTACGAGTTTCATCACACCCCATATGCAATTTATTGATTCCGATCTCGACTTCCCCATTAGCTCTGCCGTAGTCCACAGTGGCCGTGTCTTTGAAGCGGTTGTCACAGGCATCCCCGACGGCGAATCGAGGCCCGTCCCCGGCGGCGCAGCAGCCGAAATGCGGGAGTGCTTCCGTCAGCTCGACATCCTCCTCGCCGCCGCAGGCGTAGACCGCTCTTCCATCTGCACCGCAAGGCTCTATCTGCAGGACGTTCTAACCGAAATTCGCGAAGTAAATGTTGTCTGGAAAGAATACTTCGGCAATCATCCCGTGGTGAGGCGTGCTTACGGCGTTCAACTCCAATCCGGCATGCGTGTGGAGGCAGCATTCACCGCTGAGCTGCCTTGATCGCCGTCCGTTGGCAAACCGTTCTCATTCTGGCCTGTGCCGCCGGCATCAACTACGCAGACCGTACCTCGCTCTCCGTCGTCTACCCCCTGCTTCAGGCAGACCTCCATCTGAGCGACCTGCAACTCGCCGCCATCGGGACTCTCTTCCTCTGGAGTTACGCCATCGGCTCCCTTGGTGCCGGAGTGATTGCCGACCGGCTGCCAAGAAATCGCGTCATCCTTTGGAGTCTGGTCGCGTGGAGTCTTGTGACTGTGTTGTCCGGTTTTGCGAGGACGGCAAATGAGTTGCTGGCAACGAGGGTTCTCTTAGGGCTTGCGGAATGTTTCTATTTGCCGGCTGCGATTGCCCTCATAGCCGATCACCATCCGGTAGAGAGCCGTGGCCGTGCACTGTCTCTGCACATGTGTGGGCTCTATGTTGGCCTCGTTGGAGGCGGAGCCTTGTCAGGCCACCTCGGAGAAACCTACGGCTGGCGATCCGGGCTCTTTGTACTGGGCGCGGCCGGGCTTGTTCTCGCGCTTGTCTGCCAGGTATTCCTCAAAGAAGTGCCTCGCGAACAAGTCAGAAGCAGCGGCAGAGTCCTGGGGCTGCTAAAGAATCGCGGCTACCTTCTGATTGCTGGCCAGGCGATGTTGATTGCCGTCGGCACCTGGATGTTCTTCAACTGGATGCCGCTTTACTTCCGCGAAACTTACGGCTTAAGCCTCGCCATGGCTGGCCTCTCCGGCACCGCTCTTCTCCAACTCTCGGCCGTGGCTGGTTACTCCGCTGGTGGCATACTTTCAGACCGCGCTGCGCTCAAATCCGGCAGCGGCCGGCTCAAGCTTATGAGCCTCTGCTACCTGCTTTGCGCCCCCTGCCTGCTGGTCTTCCTCACCGGGGCAGGCATGCTCGTGGTCGGCTGCGGCGTAGTCGTATTCTCCTTCCTGCGATCCGTCGCAGCCTCCAACGAAACAGCCGCTCTCTGCGACCTGATCGACGCGCGCGATAGAGCTACGGCCCAGAGCCTGATGAATACCTTGAATACGCTGGCAGGCGGGGCTGGTGTCTTTGTCGCCGGCTATCTCAAGGCCGACTGGGGCCTGAGCGGCGTCTTCGCAGGCGTCGGTTTATTGGTAGTCATGGCGGCTGGCCTCGTATGGCTGGTGAAGCCTGTTGATAAGCTGGCCCAATGAATTTGCTGTTGTATTTGATGCTGGCCGCAGAGCCTCGTGTGGAGATGGGCGAACCGCGTTTGGTCGTCGCTGGGCCAGCAGATGAACATCGTTGGGGCCGCTGGCAGTTTCCGGTTCTTGAGGCAGC
>JAPKYY010000505.1 GCA_026394095.1 Acidobacteriota bacterium
ATTGACGCTTACACGGCGAGCCGAACCGTTTTCCAGCAGCCATATGCGAGCTATGTTGCGCCGACGGGTGCTGGGCCGCGTGGAGAGTATTTCCTCGCTGGCGGTTTGATTCTTGGATCCTCGTTGACTCCCATTGGTGGAGTTGAGCGTCCGGGAGCTGTGCAGTTTGTGCCCGGTCAAAATGGGCAGGTTACGCAGATTAGTGTGAGCGCAGGTAACCGGAATGTGTATTCAGTTTGGCCAATCGATTCCAATCGCTTCCTGAGGTCTACGACTCCCGTGAGAACCGCTGCTACGGCAGTGACACGGGATGAAGAGCGAACGACGCTGGAACTGGTAGACATCAAGACACAGTCGGAGAGTGTGGCGGGAATTCTGCCCGAGAATCCGGTCTTCTTTGTCAGCGGGAGTACGCAACAGATCAATGTTCCGGCGCGGCAGATGGCTGTCGATTCCAAGGGGAATGTTTACATACTGACAGTATCTGGATTGACTCTGATTCCGACAACGCCTACGAGCACGGCGACAGCACCAACGATTCCTGCTGGAGTACGTGGGGTAGTGAATGCTAACGATGGCAGCACGAATATCCGTGTGGGCTCATTCATTACGATCAACGGCACTGGACTTGCCAGCGCGACCGCTGCCGACACGGTGCCATTGCCAACCGTGCTTGGCGGGAGCTGCGTTACTTTCAATGATGTTCCGTTGCCGATCATCTCTTCCTCTCCCACGCAGATTGTGGCCCAGGTGCCAGCTGATGTTCGACCAGGCCTGAACGTAGTACAGGTGCGCTCGCTGCTGAATGCGCAGCAGAGCACACCATTGACAATTACCGTGCTTCGTTAACATTTTTGTTATAGACTTTTCCCTAACGTTTACACAATCTTTACGTTAAGAGGAAAATTCTAATGAGTCTCAGTAGGACCATACGGCTCGCCGGATTAGGGGCACTGTTAGCCGCAAGCGCATTTGCGCAATCATTCACTGCCAGTGTGCGCGGAACAGTCACGGACGAAACCGGGGCCAGTGTCGGCGCGGCGAAAATATTAGTCACAGATCGAGATCGCGGAACGATCTTCCGGTCAGAGACCGACACCGCAGGAAGATATGTCGTTACAGCCCTGCCACCAGGAAACTATGTTTTAGTGGCAGAAGCAGCAGGCTTCAAGAAATTTTCAAGCGGCAAATTCAACGTCGCAGTTCAACAACAAATCACCGTCGACGCCAAACTACAGGTCGGCGATGTGAACACTACGGTCGAAGTGAGCGGCTCGGCAGCGCTGGTCAACACCACCATCTCTAACCTGGGTCAGGTGATCGACAACGAGACCATCCTCAAGCTGCCCAACCTGGCTCGTAATTCCATGAGTCTTTCTTACCTCACCCCCGGTGTTGTAGGGTCGGGCGGCCGGCGCGGAGACAACAACACCAATTTCGTCGCCAATGGCTCACGCAACTCCACCTCAGACGTGCTCGTGGACGGCGTTACTGTGACGACGGTCGAGCAGAACTCCGGGATTTCCGATCTCAAGTTCACCCCTTCGATCGACGTTGTCCAGGAATTCAAGATGCAGACCAACTTCTTCTCCTCCGAGTTTGGTCAGACCGGCGGCGCAGTTGTGAACATGGTTACCCGCTCCGGCACCAACGCCTTCCACGGTACGGGCTATTACTTCATGCGAGACGCGGCCCTCAATGCCAACGATTGGTTTGCCAATCGCGCCGGTCGGGCAATTCCAGCCTTCCACCGCGACCAACTAGGCGGCGTACTCGGCGGCCCCGTCATCAAGAACAAGACTTTCTTTTTTGGTGCCTACGAATACACCAAGCAGGAGAGCCCAACTTCGCAAAATATCAGCATCCCTACGGTTCTTCAGCGCAACGGTGACTTCTCACAAACCTTCAACGCCGCCGGCCAGCTGATGCAACTTTACAATCCGTTTGCCACAACGACGGCAGCCAACGGCACCATTACCCGGCAGCCCATCGCTGGCAACATCATTCCAGCTTCCCAGATGGACCCCGTCGCGCTCAAATCACTCAGCTACTTGCCAACTCCCAACCAGGCTGGCGCCGCTTTCACCAATACAGCCAACTGGTTTGGTCAGGGCATCAACCCAAGCACCGGTCACCAGTCCACCATTAAGATGGACCACAACTTCAACCCGTCGAACCGTTTCAGCGGTCGCTGGAGTAACGCGCGCAGTAGAGGTACAAACCCGAATCTTTTCGGTGACAACAATCCCGCCTATTTCACAGGCGGCCCCAACGCGACCAACACCCAGTCGGTAGTCGGCGACTTCACGCATGTCGCCAACCCCACCACGCTGTTCACGTTCCGCTACGGTTGGACTTATTCCGACTTCGCCCGTAACCCCCTCTTTGATAGCTTCGATCCCACAAGTCTGGGATTTGCGGCCAACATCAAGTCCAACGCCACCAACCTCGTCTTTCCTCGCATGCGTCCCGAAGGCTTCCAGGAGTATGGCACTGAAGGCTACTGGATCATGGACCGCGAAGAGGGCGTACACCACTGGGCTGGCTCCATGACCAAGATCATCGGAGGCCACAACATCAAGGCTGGCGGAGAGCGAAGATTCAACCAGCTTGATTACCTGCAGCCTGGCTTCCCCTCTGGCGGCTACAGCTTCGCCCGCGGAGCAACCTGCCTGGATCGCTTCACCTGCCCCGCAAACCAGGGCAACGGGCTGGCCACCATGCTTCTCGGCTGGACCACCGGCAGCAATTACCACATTGAACCCAAAGCCTTCTCCCGGTCGGCCTACTGGGGTTTCTATTTTCAAGACGACTGGAAGATTACCCGCAAGCTCACAGTCAACCTGGGCGTGCGCTATGACTTCGACGTCCCCCGCTGGGAAGTTCAAAACCGCTACAGCTACTGGGACCTCAATCAGCAGTCCTCTGTCAAGGCTCCCGGTTACGATACCCGCGGTGTCATCAAGTTTGTTGACAAAGACAACCGCTCACCCTTCAATGCCGATATGAACAACTGGCAGCCCCGAGTCGGTTTCGCCTATGGTGCCAATGCCAAGACCTCCATCCGTGCCGGCTACGGCCTGTTCTACACCCTCAGCCGCGCTACGGTGTTCGGCCGCCCGGGAACTGGCTTCACCATCGATTCTCCAGCCATCTGGACACTCGATTCCAACGCCACCCTCAACACCAAACTCGCCAACCCTTTCCCCAACGGAGTGCTCTTGCCCCCCGGGAGAAGCCAGGGTGACAACACCTTCCTTGGCCTCGGTGCAAGCACCATCGTCCGCGATAACAACCGCAACCCCGAGTATCACTCCTGGAACTTCTCCGTTCAGCGCGAGTTGCCCATGCGGTCCGTACTCGAGTTGAACTACACCGGCAGCCGAGGCACTCACCTCTTCATGCCGATTACGACACTGTCACCGCTGAATCCGAACGAATGGAGCCGGGGCCGAACGGCGTTGAATGGCCTGGTTACCAATCCGTTCTTCGGTCAGATCAACGATAGCCGCTCGGTCTATGCTCAACCCACTGTTCAGCTGAACCGCCTGCTGCGTCCGATGCCGCAATTTGCCGGCACTGGAGTGGGTACGGCCGAGCCCGCCCGTGGAGACTCCAGCTACCATGCCCTGCAAGTGAAATGGGAAAAGCGCTACAGTGCTGGCCTCACCTTCCTTGGCCACTACACCTGGTCGAAGATGATCGACAACGTATCGCACACCTCGGGTAATGTTTCCTGGCTTGGTGGATCCACAAATATCCAGAACATCTGGGATCTTCGCGGTGAACGAGCTCTCTCGGCTCACGACATCGCCCACCGCGTCGTTATGACTGGCGCATACGAACTTCCCTTCGGCAAGGGCCGGAAGTTCGCCGCCGGCATGCCCCGCGTCCTGAACTGGATTGCCGGGAATTGGGACATCAGCGGCATGGCTCTCTTCCAGAGCGGAATGCCGCTGCACGTC
>JAPKYY010001012.1 GCA_026394095.1 Acidobacteriota bacterium
GCCTGTACGACGGCCGGTGTCATTCGCTTCACGCTAAGAATCGACAGGCCGAGAGTGATGACCGCGATTATGGGCATTCCGTATTTGAGCAACATTAATGAGATCCTCCATTGGTTTCGATGTGGGTTACGTGACCGTCGTTCATGTGGGCGATGCGATCGGCAAAGTTGAAGATGCGATTGTCGTGGGTGACGACGAGGACAGCGCGTTCGGGGCGGACTGCGATCTTGCGCAGTAGCTCCATCACGTGATGGCCGGTGTGTTCGTCGAGAGCTGAAGTGGGTTCATCGCAGACGATGAGTTTTGGTTCGTGAATGAGCGCCCGGGCGAAAGCAACACGCTGTTGCTGGCCGCCGGAGAGCTGGTTGGGGTAAGCGTTGGCGCGGGAGCCGATGCCGAGATCGTCGAGTATGGTCTTGGCCTTTTCGACGGCTTTCTTACGGTTCCAGTTTGCGGCCAGCAGTGGCACTGCGGCGTTTTCTGCTGCTGTGAGTGAGGGCAGCAGGTTGAACTGCTGGAAGACGAAGCCGAGGTTGATTCTTCGGAATTCGACTGCCTTTGCGCCCTTGATTGCGTGGAGTGGGGTGCCGAGTACATGCAGGTCTCCCTGGGAGGGGTTGAGCAGGCCGGCAATGACGCTGAGCAGGGTGGTTTTTCCGCAACCGGAGGGGCCGACGAGGAATGTCATTTCACCCAGGGGTACTTCGAGATCGATGCCTCGCAGCACCTTTACTTCATCTTCACCAGAGCCGAAATTCTTTGAGATGTTTTTGCAAACGACAGCTTGTGAGTTCATGATTAGCCTCTGAAGACAACTGCGGGTTCAAGGACGATAACGCGCCGGACGCTTACGGCGCTGGCGAGGAAGACGATCATGAAGACGGCGATGGCGGGCTTCAAAGAAGGCGGCGGTCATTGAGATGCCGATGCCGTAGCCGATAGCACCCACGATCAGGGCCTGCATCAGAATCATTCCGACGATGCGCAGGTCTGAGACGCCGATTGCCTTGAGTGCTCCAAATTGTTTGAGATTCTCGATTGTGAAGAGGTAAAAGGTTTGGCCGGCTACGACGGTACCCACGACCAGTGCAATTACTACAGTGATGCCGAAGTTGATCGGGATGCCGGTGTTCTGGATGTAGTACCAGATGGTTTCCCAGCCGAATTCATTGCCGGTGAGTGCTTTGAGGCCAGTGGTTTTTGTGATGCGCTGATTGAGTTCTGACTCGCTGGTGCCCTTGGTGGCTTTGGCGAGTACGAAGGACATCTGGTTGCGCTCGCGGCCGACGAAACTGATTGCCTGGCTGTACTTTGTGTAGAAGACTGGCAGGTTAACGAAGGGTGCGTTGGAATCGACAACGGCGACGATTCTTACCGTGTGGTCGTTGAGATCAAGGGTTCGGCCCAGGATGACGGGCTGGTCTGGGAAGAAGAATTTGTAGCCGACCTGATCGACGGCAATTGTCTCAGGACCGCGGAGGTCTTCGATTTTTCCGAGGACAATGCGGCGCGGTACGCCGACCAAAGTGGAATCATCGAGGCCCATCAGGATGACCCCGCGAAACTTGCCATCCGGGCCTTTGGCGCGTGAGGTGCCTTTGAAGAGAGGGACTGCCCAATCGACGCCCTGGACACCTCGAATACGGTAGAGGTCTTGATCGGTGAGCGCCTTTACTTCATCCAGGTACTGGGTTTTGGCGTCCATCACCCAGATGTTGGCGTCGGCAACATCGTCGATTTGAGAAGCGGTTCGATTCATCAGGCCGCAGAAGATGGAGACCTGGTGGGACATCAGAAAGGTGGAGAAGGCGATTGCGAATATGAGGCCGAGGTATTTGGCTTTGTCTCCGGTGAGCATTTGCCAGGCAATAAATTTCATCCATTCACTCATTGGTTGAACATACGTTGATAGATTGAACAAGGTTCAATAATGATGCAAAAAAAAGGCACTACGATTTCATAGTTCCTGTCATGAGAATGTCCACGAGACGGTCTACCAGCCGTGAGCGCTCAATCCAGGGAAAGAGTTCGCAAGCGATCTGGATTGAGACCATGCCGTGGATTGCGACCCATAGGGATTGGGCGAGTTCTTCGGGGTCTGAAATCTCTGCCCGCACGATGCCAGCCTGGATCGCTTCTGTTGACATCGCTCGCAGGCAGCCGAAGGTGCGGATGCCATCTTCCTGAAAGGCGGCAAAGATCTTTTCGTTGCCTTCGGGGGACATGGGCCTCATAAAGAGCAATGAGTAATGATGGGGGTGTTCGAGGCCAAACTCGATATAGGCGCGCAGGCCGCGCCGCATGCGGGCCGAGACATTGTCATTGTCTTCACGGATTGCGTTGAGGCGGGTGCCGAGTTTCGCGAAGGTTTCGCGCACCAGAAGCGCCATGATGTCTTGTTTGTCGGCGAAATAGTGATAGAGAATGCCGGGAGAACAGTCGACTTTTGTGGCAATGGCGCGCATGGAGGTGGCCTCATAGCCGTGAATCGCGAATAGCTGACGGGCTGCGGAGAGGATTTCCTCCCGCAACGATTCCCGGTAAATTTCGCGCCGTCGGCTCACCATATTGAACAGTGTTCAATCTATCACGGCTCGGTGATAAAGTAAAGAGCCATGGCGCCTCCACGAGGGTCACGACCTCGGATGGCTTTGCGATTGAGGTAATCCTGGAGAGTTTTCTGTTTGCCGGTGGATTCGCAAACGTCTACAAGTTCGCCGCTGGTGCTGGTGCGGGCAGCAAGGGCTTTGGCGGCACGGTCGATAATGGGTTGGAAAGTGGTGCGGTTGAGCCAACCGTTGCGGACGCCCTTTCGCATCGCTGCGCCGATCATGGCCGTGGCGCTGAACTCTTCATAGGCGGTTGGGTGGTCAATCACCTGACGCCAGAGGCCATTTGGAGTTTGGTGTTTTGCGAGGGTTGTGAGTAGTCGCTGGTATTGGCGGAGCAACCGGGGTGTGGATTCCAGCGTGAGAGCCATGCCAAGGGCAGGGAAGGCGTTGCCTCTACCCCATGCGGCATCACATAAAGGAGAGTGCCGCCAGAGACCATCCGAGCGGAGACATAGCTTTTCGAGTTGTTCGTAATGCTCTACTGCCGTTTCGATCTGGCCAGCACGAGCCAGAATCGGGCAACCCATAAAGACGCCGTCGCTCATCTCGTTATAGATCGAGAATTCCACCCGGGCAGCGGCGGCGAGGACGCGTTCGCGATACTGCCCTTTGCTGGTGATCCTTTGCAGTTCATCGAAGAGCAGGTGGCCGGAGAGATGGCTGGCTGTCAGTTTTGCGAGACTGTCTTTCTCGCCATTCACAAAGGGCAAGACGAGTCGCTCGACGTCCACGAGCGAACCCAGCCGAAGGCGAGCGATCAGAGCGGTGGTCTGAATGTAGACCACCTCAGTGAGGTCCTGGCCGTAGATTCGGGCTAGTGGTTCGTCTCTAATTTGGGCCAGCATTTAGGGTTCGTCGTCGGTGGCGGCTGGGCGGTTTGGGCCGTTTGGTTCTCGTTCGAGGAATGGTCGACCCTTTTCCATCCACTCTGGCTTGGGAGTGTCTTGCAGGAAATACTCGAAGAACTCGAACATGCGGGCCGAGAAGTGGCGCTGATTGGCGCGGATGCGCAGGTTGTGCGGCTCACCGTTGTAGTTGAAGAGATAGATCTCTTTGTTGAGGCGGCGCAGGGAGAGGTAGAATTCGATTCCCTGATACCAGGGCACGGCGTCATCGGCGTCGTTGTGCATGGTGAGGATGGGCGTCTTCACCTGATCGGCACGGAAGAGCGGTGAGTTTTCGAGGAAGCGCAAAGGGTATTGCCAGGGGGTTCCGCCGATGCGGCTTTGGGTGCGTTCGTACTGGAATTGGCGGGGGCGGCCGGGGCCCCAGCGAATGCCGTTGTAGGCGCTGAACATGTTGGTGACGACAGCCCCAGCTTCGGCAGCGCGGAAGATGTTGGTACGGGTGAGCATGTAGGCGATCTGGTAACCGCCCCAGGAGTGGCCCTGAATGGCGATACGCTTTTCGTCGACGATGCCCTGGTCGATCAGTTTCTGCACAGCAGGCATTACGCAGGCCATGGCACTGTCACCGGGGTAGCCGGCACGGTAGGCGATGTCGGGTGTGACGACGATGTAGCCGTTGGAAACATAAATCGGGATGTTGATCGAGTTGGTTGGGCGAGGCTCGTTGAAGGTATTTACGTTTTGGCTCAGGCGCTCGTAAATGTAGACCATGAGCGGGTACTTCTTTGTAGCGTCAAAGCCTTCGGGTTTGTATACGGCTGCCTTGAGTGCCTGGCCCTCGGTGGAGCGGAAGTTCATCAGCTCTGAGGTGCCCCAGTTGAAGCCGGCCATTTGCGGATTTGCATCCGTCACTTTGTTGAAGGACTTCATTTCGGAGTTGGTGATCAGCACATCGGGGTATTCGCGAAAGGTGCTGGCGGTGAGCATAAGTACGTCAGCTGATTTCGCCTTGATGGGGGCTGAGTAGTTTTTGTTGGACCAGATGAGTTGGCGCGGTTCGGCCGAACCGTCGACGGTGTCCACGAAGAAGCCGGTTTCGCGGGATTCGAGTGACTCGGCGCGGAGGAGGATTGGCTTAGTCTGATCGAGGCCATCCTGGCGTTCTTCGGGGTCTGTCCGGACGACGCGGAACTGGATGGAGCGCATGCGGCCTGTGCCGTCGGTGAGGTTCTTGGCGAGGCGGCCGTCGGGGGAGATCTGCCAGACGTCAAAGCGGTCATGAAGGAGAATTGACTTGCCGTCGCGTGTCCAGAAGGCGCCAGCGTAGGGGCCGGGGCGGCCCGGGGAGTCGTAGTCTTCGTTGGCGAAGGCGAAGCTCAGGCCGTTTGTGAGGTTGGCTTCTGTGCCTGTGGCGATGTTGAGGCAAAGCCAGTCTTTGGAGTCGAAGCGGATTCCGTACTTGCCGTCGGGCGACCAGGCGTAGCTGTTGTTGCGTTGCTTGCCGAGAAGCTTGCGTTCGCCTGTTAGGGTGTTGACAAGGTATTGGTCTACGGTGCGTGCGTCTTCGTAGTCGGCGCTTAGACGGTAGGCGCGATCGTCGGAGGCGAAGGCAAAGAGGCCGCTTTCGTTTGGAGTGATTTCAGCCAGTTCCGGGCTAGCCAGTTGGACAACTTTTGAGTCGGCGATATGGAGCACGGCGCGGTAGCTGCGGTTGCGATCCTGTGCGGCTCGTACTTTTTGCATGGGCTGGATGGCTTCGTCCTTCCAGTGCCACAAATCGTAGTTCACCTTGGGGCCTTCTTCTTTCTTGACGGCGAGTTTTTCGGGAGCGGTGGGGAAGAAGAGGCGGGCGCCGTCGCGGGAGAAATTGAGCGTACCGCGATCGGTGATGCCTTTGGTAACAACTGCTTTCGCGGCGGTGGGTTTACGATCCCAGAGGTAGACGCTATCGGCAGACAGGAAGGCAAGTTGCGTTTGCTTCTCATCCCAGGTGAATTTGGAGTATTTGCCCTTTGCGCTTACCAGTGGCAGCGGGGTGCCGTCCCAAATTGATGTATTTCTGCGGCGTCGCTGAGGCGGCGGAGCACCAGAGTTTTGTCCTTGTCGTCTTTGAGGTAAGCAATGACGGATGTGGCTTCCGATGGGAGTTGATAGGATTTGACGTCTTCGAGACGGGTGATTTTTGAGGAGGTCAGATCGACGAGCACGAGGCCGGTCTTGCCCTTTTCGACTCCTTTTTTGGGGAAAGTGGAGAACGCGACATATTTGGCGTCGGGCGAGAAAGCGATGAGGCTGGTGCGCTGCACGGGTGGGCCTTCGCGCTCCGGGTCGGGCGCAGGAGGGGGCGGGCGCAGGCCAGCGGCCTCGCGGATTTCGGCGTTGGTGGCGAGGTTGCGAATGACAACTTCACCGTCTGCATCCTGAGGGAAGAGGGCGTAGCCCAGGTAGTTGCCGGCGGGTGAGAGTTTCTGGCCTGAAATGGATCGCCAGGCGTCGGTATCGGCGTAGTTCATAGGGCGCTTGGATTGCGCCGTCAGGACCGAGATCAGGACTAAGGGTAGAAGCAGGCGGGTTGGCCACATATTTCCGACAGTTTAGCGCCTTCGCGATTGCTTCGCTACACTGGTGAAATATGAGTGAAAACGAAGCCACACCACCACCGGCAAGTTTCGAATTCCTCATCGCGTCGTTCATCATGCAAGCGCAGATGCAGTTGGGGATGTTCGCGATGCCGGGTGCCGAAGGTGAAGAGCCGCAAAAACCGAATCTGGTTTACGCCAAGCATGCCATTGATCTGCTGGGAGTGCTGGAAGAGAAGACCAAAGGAAATCTGAGTCTCGAAGAGAAGCGGATGCTTGAGAATTCCCTGACCGAGTTGCGGTTTCGATACGTGCAGGCGATTGCTGGAGAGCAGAAGTCAGAGACTTGTCGCAACCGGTTCGCATCACTGTTTTGGGCTCAGGGACCAGTGTGGGTGTACCCATGATTGGTTGCTTTTGCCGTGTTTGCCGGAGTGCTGACCCGAGAGACCGAAGGCTGCGGCCAAGCATCGCAGTGCAGTTTGACGGGAAAGTTGTCCTGATCGATGCGGGGCCTGATTTTCGAGAGCAGGCTTTGCGTGCCGCCTTGCCCAGAATCGACGCGATTCTGTTGACGCATGCTCATGCAGACCACATTCTGGGGCTGGACGATGTGCGCCCCTTTAACTTTATGCAGCGGGAGAGCATCCCGGTTTTTGCCACGCGTGACGCGATCGAGGTTGTCGAGCGTATTTATTCGTATGCGTTTTCTGATGCACCTACGCTATCGACCAAGCCCAAGCTTGTGATGACAGAGATAGATACGGAAGCGTTTGAGGTGGGTGGGCTGAAGATCCAGCCGATTCCGCTGCACCACGGCAAGTGCCGCAGTACAGGCTACCGTTTTGGTGCAGCAGCCTATCTCACCGATCACAACCTGATTCCCGAGACAAGTCTGGCCATGCTTGAGAATCTGGACGTATTGTTTGTGGACGGGCTTCGTTATAAGCCGCATCCCACTCATTCTCATGTAGCCCGCAGCTTGCAGAACATCGAAAGGCTGAAGCCGCAGAGGGCTTATCTGACGCATATATGTCATGACCTGCCGCATGCGCGTACCGAAAGCCTCTTGCCACCGCATGTAAGGCTGGCTTATGACGGGTTGGAGATTTCGGTTGGCGCTGCCCCTGCGATGAGCGCCGTGCCAAAAAACTCAGAGCTGAAAGTTTATTGGAATCTAGACGATCTGCCGGCAAACTTTGGGCCGAGCGCGGTGGCGATTGGGAACTTTGATGGGGTGCATGAAGGTCATCAACAGGTGCTTAAGCGCTGTCAGCAGATTGCGGCAGACCGCTGGCTTAAGCCGACTGTTTTGACCTTTCATCCGCACCCCAAGAAGTTGGTTTCCCCCGCGAACGCACCGGAATCGCTCGAGCCGATCGAGAAGCGGATTGAGCGAATGGCTGAGTGTGGGATCACCCAGGTTGTCGTACTGCCATTTGATGCCGAACTGGCTGCCTTGAGTGCGACGGAGTTCATTCGCAAGGTTCTGAACGGCAAACTCGATGCACGGGCAATCCTGGTTGGGGATAACTTTTGTTTCGGTAACCGGGCCAGCGGAAATGTCGATTTGTTGAAGGAAATGTCTGAGAAATTCGGCTATCAGGTAGAGATTACCGAGGGAGTGACCACCAAAGGCCGACCCGTTTCGAGTACGGTGATTCGGGAACTTTTGGCGGCAGGCCGTGCAGGACTAGCCAATCGCTTGCTAGGCTATGAGTTTTGCCTCGAAGGAAATGTGGTGAGCGGGCAAGGTATTGGACACAAGCAGACTGTGCCTACCTTGAACCTCGATGTGAAGCCACTTCTGCAGGGCGAGCGTGTGATTCCGCGAGGCGGAGTCTATGTCACGCAAACACAGGATTTGAATGATGGCCGCACCTGGCCGTCGATCACAAATATCGGTTACCGTCCCACGTTCGCCGGTAACGATTTGAGTATTGAGACTTATCTGCTTGAGGATTTGGTTGGGGAGAGCCCGGCCAGGATTCGAGTTGATTTTCGCGCCTGGATCCGTGAAGAACGGAAGTTTGAGAACCCCGAAGAACTAAAGGCGCAAATTCTCCGGGATGTGGGACGTGCGCAAGCTTACTGGCGACGGCGCGCACGATGGACCCGCCCGGCATCAGATTTTTAAACTAAAGACAGAAAGAAGAAGAACATGAGTTTGAGCGCAGGAAAAAGAGCACACATGGATAAGTTGTCGAACGCAGCAGGCATTATTGCTGCGGCGGCAATGGACCAGCGCGGCAGCTTGGCCAAGAGCCTTGCAGCAGCCAAGGGAGTTGCCCAGAGCGAGATTTCGCAGGCAACTATGGAAGAGTTCAAGACGACGGTTGTGCGGACGCTAACCCCGCACGCGAGCGCGATTTTGCTCGACACCGAGTTTGGTCTGCCCGCTGCGAATGCACGCGCCGCCAACGCCGGTTTGTTGCTGGCCTATGAGAAGTCTGGTTATGACAACACACAGCCCGGCCGTCTGCCTGACTTGCTGCCTGACTTGAGCGTTCGCCGCATCAAGGAACTGGGCGCGGATGCAGTCAAGATCCTGATCTACTACACCCCCTTTGACAACGCAGAAGTGAACACGATCAAGCATGCGTTCATCGAGCGGATTGGCAGCGAGTGCGCCGATCAGGAAATTCCTTTCTTCCTCGAGTTCATTGGTTATGACGTCGAAGGCAAGGACGAAAAGGGTGTTGAGTTTGCCAAGCTGAAGCCGCAGGTTGTGCTTAAGAGCATGGCTGAATTCACCAAGCCCCGCTACAAGGTAGACGTGCTGAAGGTGGAAGTGCCGGTAAACGCAGAGTATGTGGAAGGTTCGAGCGTTTATAAGGGCGCAACTGCTTACACTCGCGCTGAAGCGCTGGAGCATTACCGCGCTGCTGCTGACGTAACGGATCTGCCCTTCATCTACCTGAGCGCTGGCGTGAGCAACGATCAGTTTACCGAGAGCCTGGCGATGGCGTCTGAAGCTGGTACCCCCTTTAGCGGTGTGCTTTGCGGCCGTGCGACCTGGAAGGAAGGCATTCCTGTGTACGCCAAGCAGGGCGTTGCTGCTCTGCAGCAGTGGCTGGATACCGAAGGCATCAAGAACATCAACGCAGTGAACAATGCGCTTGGTGCGGCGAAGCCGTGGTTTAGCCGTTTGAGCTAGATTGTTTTTGTCAATTGCGAGAGGGCGGCCCGTCGTGGCCGCCCTTTCTGTTTTGCGCGATAGAATCCAGAGAACATGAAAAAGCAATTGCTCATTTTTGTCCTGTCGGTGGCTGCACTCTTTGGGGCCACGATTCCCGATGCGAAGCCAGAGGCGGTCGGGCTCTCGGCTGAAAGGCTGGGGCGGATTCGCGAGACGATGCAGCGGCATATGGATGCTCACGATATTGCCGGGGCGGTAACGTTGGTGGCTCGACGTGGCAGGGTGGCGCATCTTGAAGCGCATGGGTTCATGGATGTCGAAGGCAAGCGCGCAATGGAGAAGAATGCCGTTTTCCGCATCTGGTCAATGACCAAGCCGGTTGCTGGAGTGGCCATCCTGATGCTGATGGAAGACGGCAAGGTGCGTCTGAATGACCCGGTGTCGAAGTTCATTCCGGAGTTTCAGTCGATGAAGGTTGCGGTAACGCAAGAGAGGCCGGCTGGCGCTCCTGCCGCCTCGCCCAGACTTCGTTTCACCCTCAGGGCGAGATGCAGTCCCGCATTGTTACCAGCTACCACAAGGCGGCGGATCGCATGACGCGGCTCGATGCCAAGCATCCGATGTTGAACCTCTATGGCAAAGAGTACTCTTCAGGAGCTGGCGGACTTTACTCAACGATTCAAGACTACGCCGTGTTTGCACAGATGCTGCTCAATGGCGGGCAGTGGAATGGGAAGCGGCTATTGAGTCCGCGTACTGTCGATCTGATGGCGAGTGTGTTTGTGCCTGATACCGTGCCGGGGCGAGCGCCAGGCCGGGGATTCGGTTTGAGCGTGCAGGTGATTAGCGATCCCATCGCCGCAGGCCAACGCGTATCGACCGGGAGCTACGGCTGGGACGGGGCCTTTGGGACACATTTCTGGATTGACCCCAAAGAGAAGATCGTGGGCGTCATGATGATCCAGACCGACAATTCCAACCGCCAGCTGGATCGCGATTTTGAAAGCGCTGTAATGCAGGCTATCGTCGAGTAGCGAAACATGAAATAATCTCCACATCCATTTCATGTTTCTCGCTAGCCTATTATTTCTCGCAGCGGCACCTTCATACCAAACTGATATTCAGCCTTTGCTTCAGAAGCATTGCACTGGTTGTCACCAGCCGGCTTCCAAGGCTGCAGGCCTTGACCTTAGCACTCATGCTGATGCTACAAAGGGCGGACGCCTCGGCGCGGCCTGGATTGCAGGCCAGCCGGAAGACAGTATCGTCGTTCAATACCTTGTTGCAGCCAAGCAACCACGGATGCCTCTGGGCCGGCCTTCTCTGTCAGAGCCTGAGATCAATTTGTTTCGGGAGTGGATTCGAGCTGGTGCCAAGGATGACACTGCCGCTGTGGCAGAAGTCAACAAGCCCACGGTTTACCTGCAGCCGCCAGTGATCAACAGCCTTCGCTTTTCTCCGGATGGCAAGCATCTGGCTGTTTCCGGGAACCGCGAGATTTTGATACACGCACTTGATGACAAAACGCCACCGTTGCGTTTGCAGGGCAAGGCGGAGCGGATTCTTTCGCTGGCCTATTCCAAGGATGGCAAGCTGCTGATTGCCGGCGGTGGAACGCCAGCGCGATTTGGCGAAGTGCAGGTGTGGGACCCCATCGCAGGGAAGATGTTGCGCAATGCTACGCTCACTTCCGATACTGTCTTCGGTGCTTCGCTTGCTCCTGATTCTTCGCGGATTGCCGTTGGTGCGGCTGACAATACGGTTCATGTCTTCGACACAGCGAGTGCCAAAGAACTCTACAAGATTGGCAACCATGAAGACTGGGTTCTATCGACAATCTTTGGCGTTGACTCGAAACGGTTCGTTTCCATTTCACGCGACAGGTCGGCCAAGATCAACGATGCGGCCTCCGGGGCCTTTCTTGAGAACGCAAATCAGTTGAAGACCGAGCTTTATGCCGTGGCGCGGCACCCGGCTAAAGACATCATTGTGATCGGTGGTGAAGACCGCTATCCATATGTCTATTTGTTAGATCGTGCACGCAGCATGAAGATCGCGGATGATTCGACGCTGGTTCGTCGCATCGAGCGTCAGGACGGGCCGATTACGGCGCTGGACTGGTCTGCCGATGCCAAGCTCATTGCTATTGGCGGTGGATCGCCAACAGTGACGTTATACGATGCAGAAACCGGGAAGCTTGCCGCCCGTTGTTCTGGCCATAGCGCCGGTATCTATACCGTGGCGTTTTCGCCAGATAGCAAGACGCTTGCCACAGGTGGTTTTGATGGCAAGGTCAGACTTTACTCCACCAGGGATGGCAGCCTGATTCGTGAGTTTATCCCTGTGCCACTGGCGGGTGCCAAATGAGAATATTGCTTGTACTTGCTGCTGCGCTCACACTGAGTGCGGCTGCGCCGACGATCACTGAGTTGCAGCCGAGGGGTGCGCAAAAAGGGCGTCCGTTTGAGTTGACGCTTGTTGGCAAAGACTTGAGCGAAGGCCCAACGGTAATCTCCAATTTGCCTGCTACTTTTACTCCACTTGGGTCGGACAAGCCCGGGTACATCAACTATCTGGTTGAGCCCACCGGTGACTGGCCTGTGGGTACCTACACAGTTCGTGTGAAGGCCGCCAATGGCCTGTCGAATATCCTGCTTCTTTCGATCGGTGCATTCCCTGAGATTGTGGAAGAAGAATCGAGAGCGGGTTCGCTGCCCCATCAGAATGATTCGATTGAGAAGGCGCAGACGCTTCCTGCAACTGCGATTACCGTAAATGGACGCCTGAAGGGGCCAGAGCGGGATGTGTATCGTATTCCGGTGAAGGCTGGGGAGCGCCGTGTATTTGAGGTTGAAGCGCGCCGGGTGGGTTCTGCGATTGACCCTGTGATTCAGGTTTATGATTCGGCTGGCAAGCGGATTGGGCGATCTGAGGATGATCCCAGTTTGAGCCTCGATCCCCGGCTGGAACTCAGCTTCAACAAAGAGAGTTTTGTCTATGTCGAAATTTTCGACGCCCGCTTTTCGAATCAGATGCAGGATTACTATCGCTTCAAGACCGGCACCTATGCGTATGCCAGCGAGATTTTTCCTCTCGGTGGCCGTCGCGGAGAATCGGTGGATGTAACGCTGAACAAGACCATTGTGAAGGCGGATCTGAAGACAAAGCTTGGCCAGGTGAATGTGAATCTTCCAGACTCGCCTGCGCTGCCTTTTGCCTTCGCAGTTGGCGACTATCCAGAAGTGCGCGAACCACTGTCTGCACCCATTCAGCTTCCTCTGACGATCAATGGACGGCTGGACAAGCCCTCTGAAATTGATAGCTACGAGATTGCCGTCAAGGGTGGCGAGAACTTCTTCTTTGAATTGCAGGCTCGTGAGCTTGGCACTTCAAAACTCACCGGGCTGATTGCCGTTTATGACGAATCCGGGAAGCGACTGGCTTCTGCAGGAGACGGGCCATTGCCGGTAGATGTAGCTGCGGTGCAGGTATCGAGTCGCACGCTGGGTGACCCTTTCCTGATGTTTCAGGCCCCGGAAGGTGCAACGAAGCTGAAGGTCACCGTAGAAGACCTTGCACAACGCGGAGGCCCCAATTATGCCTACCGCCTCACCATGCGCAAAGCGGTGCACGATATTCGCGCGACGATCATTACCCCGTTTGTGAACATCCCTGCGGGTGGGACGGCTATTGTGGCGGTGGACGTAGAGCGTCGCGGATTTATGGGCGCTTTGAAGGTTACGCCATTGAATTTGCCGAAAGGCATTCAGGTGTCTGGTGGAGATCTTGCGGCCGAGATTCCCGACCCGCTGGTGCGTACGATGAATCGCCGCGCCACGCTTTCGTTTACGGCCGACAAGGATCTCAGCCTGCCAGCGACCGAGATCGGATTCCTGGTGAAGGGCGAAGCGATTGAGCGCGAGGCCACGGGCTTCGCGTACCTCATCGCAGTGAATGGTGCCAACACTCAGGGCGTTGTCGACCGACAGCGTGCGCTCAATGGCAAGCCGCTGGGCTACTTGCTTCCTGCTGCCACTACTACTGCTACACCCGCAAATCTTGAGCTGACTCTGATCAAGACAGAGCAGAAAGAATCCGGATTTGAATATCGATTCCGTTGGCGGTGGCTGACCACCAACTCCATGCAGGCGGTGCCCGATACCGTGAATGTCGATCTGCCGAATCTGCAAGGCACTCGAATCATTGAGGTCGAACAGGACAAGACCGACAAACGAACCGGCACTTTCCTGGTGACGACTTCAAAGAATTCGATTCCCGGCCCTTATAACATCGGGATCTCCGGGCGGCTGATGGGCGCCATTGATGTGTTTTCGCCGCTGCTGCGCCTCGATCTACCAGAACTCCAAACAGAAGAGACCAAGACCAATGCGTCCAATACTAATCCTCGCTAGCTTCGCAGTTGTCGCAAGCGGCCAAAACGTCACCTTCTTGAGAGATGTGGCTCCGATTCTGAACAAGGCCGGCTGCACTTCCGGCCCCTGCCATGGTGCGGCCAAGGGCAAGAATGGCTTCAAGTTATCGTTGCGTGGCTATGATCCGCAGTTTGACTACCAGGCGTTGCTTTATGACTTGAGCGGACGCCGATTCAATCGAAGTGAACCGAAGCGCAGCCTGATGCTGGCCAAACCTGTGATGCAGGTGGCGCACGGTGGTGGATTGCGATTTGAACAGACCTCTGCCTATTACA
>JAPKYY010000975.1 GCA_026394095.1 Acidobacteriota bacterium
GCCTACTGGCTTCTTGAATGCCCCCTGGAGGAGGCTTGCCGCTGCTCCGGCGGCTAGAAAAGTACGACGATCCATATGACTGCGATGTTATCTCATCGGGCCAGCGGGAGGTTAGCCTGGGCCTTGAGATCGAGCTTCGAGAAGTGGCCGAGCTTCCAGCGGGAGTAGCCGGCTACGGCGATCATCACGCCATTGTCGGTGCTCCACTTCGGTTCGGGGAAGTAGACCGGCATGGGCCACTTCCTGGCCTTTACTGCTTCGCGGAGGCCCCGGTTGGAGGCGACACCGCCGCTGATCACCAGCGCTTTGGCTCCGATGTTCTGGGCGGCGCGTGCCGCGCGGTTCAGCAGCTCTTCGATCACGGTGTACTGAAAGCTGGCCAGCATGTCGATCGTCTCGGGGTCTGTGGCGGGGTCGAAGTCGCCTCGGAGGCGGCGGGCTTCGGTCCAGCGCAGGACGGCGGTTTTGAGGCCGCTGAAGCTAAAGTCGCTCAAGTTGCCTTTGAGCTTGGGTGAGGTGAACTTCACCGCTCTTGGGTTGCCTTTGGCGGCCAGGGCATCGATCACGGGGCCGCCGGGGTAGCCGAGGCCAAGGAGCTTCGAGACCTTGTCATAGGCTTCTCCGGCTGCGTCGTCGCGGGTGCGGCCCTCCAGACGGTACTCGCCTTCGGACAGGCACTCGAAGAGATGCGTATGTCCTCCGCTGGCTACCAGAGCCAGGGCTGGGTACTCGAGGTCAACGCCGATCAGCGCGGCCCGGATGTGACCTTCGAGGTGATGCACCCCGATTAGCGGAATGCCTTTGGCAAAGCAGAGCGCCTTGGCGTAGGTGAGTCCGACCAAAAGGCTGCCTACCAGGCCGGGACCGTGGGTGACCGCGATGGCGTCGAGGTCTTCGAGCTTTGTATTCGCTGCCTCGAGAGCCTCGCGGACAATCAGGACGATGGCGCGGACGTGCTCGCGGCTGGCGAGCTCAGGTACGACGCCACCATATTTCTGGTGAACATCGAGCTGAGACGCTACGCTGGAGGATAGGATCTTTGTGCCATCTTCCACTACAGCGGCGGCTGTTTCGTCGCAGGAAGATTCAATGCCGAGGATTCTCAAACCTCTAGTTTAACCGTGCCTATCCGAATTGAAGACTTTCACTACGAATTGCCTGACGAACTGATCGCCCGCCGGCCCCTGCCTGGCCGATCCGACTCGCGGATGCTGGTGCTCGATCGCGCCTCGCAAACCTTTCGCGATGACATGTTCCGCAACTTTCCCAGCTACCTGCAGCCCGGGGACTGCATGGTGCTCAACAACACCCGGGTGATCCCGGCCCGGCTCTTTGGCCATCGCCCTGGCACCACCGGCAAGATCGAGATCTTCCTGCTGCGGGCTCTCAACGTGGAGGCCACGCGCTGGCGGGCGCTGGTGCGGCCGGGTAAGAAACTGCTGGTGGGCCAAAAGGTTGTGCTGGCACCAGACCTCACCGTCACGATCACGGCTCACCTCGACAACGGCGAGCGCGAGGTGGAATTCGAGGGTAGCGGCTCGATCGAATCGATTGGCCACGTACCCCTACCTCCCTACATCGACCGGCCCGATGAGGAGAGCGACTTGGTACGCTATATGACTGTCTGTGCCTATACGGCAGGCTGCACCACGAATTCTATGAGATCAGCCCGGAGGCTTCGGCCAAAGTGAAGGCAGCCAAGCGGCGGGTGTGCATCGGCACCACCAGCGTCCGGACACTCGAGACCACAATGGAAGCCGGCATGGGGGAGACGAACATCTTTATCACCCCTGGCTATGAGTTCAAAGCCGTGGGGGCGATGCTGACAAACTTCCACTTGCCCGAGTCGAGCTTGATCATGCTGGTGGCAGCCTTCGCCGGCTACGACCTTACGATGCGGGCATACCGGCATGCCGTAGCCGAGCGCTACCGCTTCTTCAGCTATGGCGACTGCATGTTAATTCTTTAGCATCAACTTGCCGCTGGTCTTGCGGCTTTCGAGATCGCGGTGGGCTTCGGCGGCGTCGGACATCGGGTAGGTCTTCTCGACGTGAAGCCAGAGTGAGCCATCCTCGAGCCACTGGAAGAGGTCGCCACTGCGCCAGGCGAGTTCTTCTTTCGTGGCAGCGTAGTGGCCGAGGGTGGGCCGGGTTAGGAAGATGCTTCCCTTCTGCGAGAGCTTGAGCGGGCTGATGTCGGGGACGGGGCCGCTGGCGTTGCCGTAGGTGACCATCATGCCTCGGGGACGCAGGGCGTTGAGGCTCGCCTCGAAGGTAGTGGCACCGACACTGTCATAGACAACATGAACGCCTTTGGCGTTGAAGTCTTCGTAGTTGGAGATGATGTCGACGCCGGCTTTGAGGGCGAGTTCGTATTTGGCTGAGCCGGGGGCAGCACTGGTGGTGCCGATGACCATTGCTCCGCGTTTCTTTGCGATCTGGGTGAGCAGGAGGCCAACACCACCGCCACAGGCGTGGATGACGCAGGTCATGCCGGGCTCGAGTTTGAAGGTGGAGTGGGCGAGGTAGTGGGCCGTCATGCCTTGCAGCATCACGGCGGCTGCGGTTTCGAGACTCAGGCCTGCGGGGACGGGGACGAGTTGCCAGGCGGGCACGACGGCGTAGTCGGCGTAGGAGCCGATGGCCATGGCGTAGGCGACCTTTTGACCGATCTCAAGTCCGGTGACGCCTTCACCCAAGGCTTCGACTACGCCCGAGCCTTCCATGCCCGGAGTGAAGGGCATGGGCTGCGGGTAGAGGCCGGTGCGATGGTAGACATCGATGTAGTTCACACCACTGGCAGCAAGCTTGACGAGGGCCTGGCCTTTGGCGGGTTGTGTGACTTCCCTGTCGCTATAGACGAGCTTCTCGGGGCCGCCGATTTCAAATACCTGAATTGCTTTCATAAGTTCCTTATCCATTTTCTTCCATGCAGCCAGGCCGCGTAGGCGGCGAAATAGGCCATCCCGAAGGGATATACCAGCATGCGCAACGGCAGCCAGATACTGTTATCGCCCGACATGCCGGCGCGAAAGGCCATGAAGTGGAGGATCAACTTTGAGTTCGAGTAGTCGACCCAGAAGTAATCTCCGTTTTCGTTCATGACAAAAACTTTTGACCGGAGCGCGGCAAAAAGCAGCCATTTCCATTTGGCCATAATCGGCACACCGGCACAGATGATGCCAAGCACCGTAGGGCTCTTGCTGCGCAGCTCAACAGCCAGGCGCTTGGCCCCGTCCCAGCC
>JAPKYY010000908.1 GCA_026394095.1 Acidobacteriota bacterium
GCTTTCAGTTCGGTGGGCAAGCTCGCGTATGCGAGTCAGGTCAAAGAATCCTGCCCCGCCTTTGATCGAGTGGGCGGCCCGAAAGACCCGGTTCACCAGTTGTTCATCAATGGCACTTCCGTCTTGCTCAATCTGCAGGAGGTCGTTTTCAATTGTTGCCAGATGCTCCCGGCTCTCAACGAGATACTCCTGAATCAATTCATCGTCCGTGTTGGCTTGTTTCATACAGAGGCAACTCCCGCCCCCTCGACGCGCATGTGCTGATGAATCCGCATGGAGCGAAAGAGTTCGAGAATTTCGGCAGAACACTCGGTCACGGCAAGTTCGCCTTCTACCTTTTTGAGCGAATTGTGTGCCGCAATAATCATTCCAAGCCCGGCTGAATCCACCATGCGCACATGGCTGAAGTCGAGTACTACCGAGCGGGTGCCCTGACTGATCAGAGTTCGCAAATGGTCTCGCAACTCCGTGCTTTGTGAAGCGACAAGATCTCGTTCCACTCTTACTGTTACAGGTGTGTTGTCCGTGTTTTGTGACAATGTATTGATCATTAGTTGGTCTCCCCTGCCGTTGACGGCCCCTTCAATTTCATGCAGATAAAGATCGAGTTCCCAGCCGCGTTAAAGCGCAACCGGGTCGCGTAGTTTTGATAAATAGCAACACCGCGTCCAGAGGTAGCTGCTGCGTCAGGACTGAGATCAAGCCGTCGGGCCCAATCGAATCCCGGACCCGGGTCAGAAACGGCAATCAGAATTCGCCCTTTGCCCCCACGCACGACGCATCGGATCTTCTCATCAGGTTTCCCCGAACAGCCGTGTTGGACAGCATTCACCAAAGCCTCCCGCAAGAGCAACTCAGAGCGATTTCCGATCGCAATTCTAAAGTTTTGAGCTCAGGCTCTTTGATCATGTCCACATGCGTCATCCCTTAAACTCCACTGCCATCAGCAGCAGGTCATCCTGCGCCTCGGCGGATTCGTGCTTCTTTCGCACCATGTCTAGAATCTGATTCGGCGCACAGCCAAGTGGCACCGCGTGCTTTGCAACACATGCCTCTGATAAAGCCTCAAGCCCCAACTTCCGGCTGCCGCCTGCTTTGAGTTCAATCAGCCCATCGCTGTAGAGATAAAAGCGATCGCCTGGGCCCAGACGCAAGTCTTGCCGTTGAAGGACCAGTGAGCTGAAAATCCCAAGGGGATCACTTTTCATTTCCACCAATTCAACTCTTCCGTTATTGCGCACGATCACCATCGGCGGGTGGCCGGCACTCACTACCGAAAGCTTGCGTGTACGTCGATTCAGCAAAGCAAAACAAGCAGTCAGATACTGTTCTTCTCCAAGCATCTGTCGCATCACGCGATCGACACCGCGCATCGTGTCTTCGGGTGAAAAAAGCGGGCCGGAGTATTGCCGCAGCAATGCCTTGATCGCCGAGGTAAGAAAGGCCGCGCTTACACCATGACCACTGACGTCGGCGACAAAGTACCCATGCACGTCACGGTCAATTTCGACCACATCGTAGAAGTCGCCACTTGCACCCTCCAGCGGCAGATAACAGACCGAAAAGCTGGCTTCAGGACAATCTTCAGGTTTTACGAGAATGGATTGCTGCGCATTCCGAAATTCTTCCAGTCGGGACTGGTGTTCCCTTGCCAGTAGCCGGTTGCTTTCCCGAATTCGCAGGTGAACTCGAACCCTTGCCAAAACTTCTTCCCCATGAACAGGCTTCGAAACATAGTCGACCCCGCCAACCTTAAACCCA